>JAPOPM010000100.1 GCA_026712905.1 Deltaproteobacteria bacterium | reverse complement strand
CAACGACTGGCAGGTGTTCTGGAAGGTGACCCTGCCCATGGCCATGCCCAGCCTCCTCTCCGTACTGATCCTCACCTTCATCCGCAGCATGGAGGCCTTCGAGATCCCCGCGCTGGTGGGTCTTCCCGCGGGCATCGAGGTGCTGACGACCCAGATCTACCTTCAGTTGATCGAGGGGTTCGTGCCCGAGTACGGCTTCGCCAGCGCCTACTCCGTGCTTCTCATCGCTTTGGTCGGGTTGTGTCTGATTCCCTACTATCGCGTCACCCAGAACGCGCACCGGTTCACCACCATCACCGGCAAGGGGTTTCAGCCCCGGCGCAAGGACCTGGGACGGTGGCGCTGGCTGGGCGGATTGGCGCTGCTGGGCCTGCCGGCGCTCCAGCTTCTGCCGCTCACCGCGCTCATCTGGTCGAGCTTCATGCCCTACCTCGTGGTGCCCTCATGGGAGGCGCTGTCGATGTTTACCCTCAACAACTACGTGGAGGCATTCAGCGACGACAAGATCCTGCGCTCGATCACGAACAACCTCACCATCAGCATGGTGTCCGCCACCGCCTGCGTGGGCGTGGCATTCGTCACCGCCTGGCTGGTGACGCGCACCAACATCAAGTTGCGCTGGTACCTGGACCGTTTGACCATGGTGCCGCTGGTGTTCCCGGGCATCGTCATGGGCGTAGCGGTCCTGCAGACCTACCTCACGGTCCCGATTCCCGTGTACGGCACCATCTGGATCCTGGTCATTGCCTTCTCGGCACGCTATCTGCCATACGCCATGCGCTTCAGCCACGCCGGCCTCATCGGCATCCACAAGGAGCTGGAGGAGAGCGCCACCGCCAGTGGCGCGAGCTGGGGCAACGTGGCCCGGAAGATCATGATTCCGCTGATGATGCCCGCGCTGTTCGCCGGGTGGATCTACATCTTCCTGATCACCATCCGGGAACTGTCCGTCGCCCTGTTGCTCTACAGCCCCGGTTCCGAGGTGATCTCCGTGGTCATTTGGGAGCTTTGGGACAACGGCCACGTGGGAAGCCTGTCGGCCTTCGCCCTGGGCATCAGTGTCGGTACCGTTCTTCTGGCCACCCTGTTCTACAAGTTGAGCCGCCGCCACGGCCTGGACGTCCGTTAGAAGCTGAAGAGCGAGAAGAGGGCGGAAAGACCGAACGGTCCTAACGCTCCGAACGAGGTTTGTAGGGGCGACCGGCCGGTCGCCCTCTCCGGCTCGCAGCCACCAAGGACTCCGACATGCCGCCAAGAACCACGCCGCCGTTCCGTGCCGACCACGTCGGCAGCCTCTTGCGTCCCGCCGGGCTCAAGGAGGCCAGGGTGCGTCTCCTGGGCCAGGACACGGCCGAGAGCAACCTCGGCCCCCACGGCAACGAGGAACTGGCGAAGGTCGAGGACGGTTTCGTCCGGGACGTCATCGCGCTGCAGAAGCGCGTGGGCCTGCGCTCCGCCACCGACGGGGAGTTCCGCCGCCGTAGCTGGTTCAGCGAGCTGATGATGACCTGGAACGGGTTCTCCGCCACCCGCCAGGGAACGGCCTCGCCGTTCAGTTGGCGCAACGAGGAAGCCCGCCAGCAGGACTTCACCGTCGTGTGGGTGGAGGGCAAGGTGCGCTGGCGCCCCAGCGCGGTGGTGCGCGCCTTCGAGTTCCTGAAGGCCAACACCGACGCCGAACCCAAGGTCACCATCCCGGCGCCCCCGGTGGTGTATTGCTTCGCCGGCGGCGACCCTGGAGTGTTGGGCTTCGCCTACGACGACGTGGATGCGTTCTGGGAGGACTTGGTGGCCGCCTACCGCCAGGAGCTGGCCGCCCTGGTAAGTGCCGGCGCGCGCTACATCCAACTGGACGACGTCGCCATCCCGTTCCTGTGCGACCCTACCTACGAGGACGTGTTCCGCTCCTGGGGCTCGGGCCCCCAGGCCGTCCTGGCCGAGTACGCGCGCCGCATCAACCAGGCCCTCGAAGGCCTGCCCGATGACGTCACCGTCACCATGCACCAGTGCCGCGGCAACCGCGAGGGACTGTGGGCCGCCGCCGGCGGCTACGACCCCGTGGCCGAGGTGCTGTTCAACGAGATCAACGTCCAGGGTTACTTCCTGGAATACGACACCCCCCGTGCCGGCACCTTCGAGCCCCTGCGCTTCCTCCCCGAAGGCAAGGTGGTCGCCCTCGGCATCGTCTCCACCAAGGGCCCCACCCTTGAATCCGCCGACCATCTCAAGCGCCGCATCGACGACGCCGCCCGCTACGCCCCCCTCGAACGTCTTGCCCTCGCCCCCCAGTGCGGCTTCGCCAGTTCCGTCAAGGGCAACCCCCTCACCGAAGCCGACGAGGAAGCCAAGCTCGCGCGCATGGTGGAAGTCGCCAGCGACATGTGGGACGACGCGTAACCGACTCGTATCCTCGGTCCTTGTGCCAACAACGGGCCATGGCATTATCCCTTCCCACCGCGGTTTCGCCGTGCTACTGTCGGCGCTTCCAGTGTGAAACTTTCAATCAATAAAGAAACTCCGATGAGGGGTTCCTCTTTCACCTCACACGACCCCGTCGTTTGTAGGAGGGAGCGTGAGAGTACCGCTTGTATTGGCGTTGATGACGATCGTGCTGGCCGCCGCAGGGTGCGGAGGCAGTGGAAGTATCGAGAGTCCCCTTGGTCCTGGCGCGCCCGGTGACGCTGGCAGGCGAGTTGAACCCTTGGCACCCGTTGTTTCGCGCGACACGTTCACTAATCCCCAACTTGAACCCGATTCTTCCGGAGGCCCAGCCATTCCGGCCTCTCTGGAAGGGTTTCGCCCCCAACTTGAGCCCGATTCTTCCGGAAGCCCAGCCATTCCGGCCTCTCTGGAAGGGTTTCGCGTTTACGAAAACCCTGCTGGCACCGATTTGCGGGATGATTGGAAGCCGACTCAAGCGATGCGGGCGTATTTCGATTTGATCCCATACCCGCGGCACCCCGAGCCCTCCCGGTTGAGCGGTAACCTGATAGGGTCGAGAAACGGCATCCATTATACCCAACACATGTCCGGTCCGACGGACACAATCGACATCGATTTCCTTTGGCATGGGCAGAGCGTCCCTGACGATGTTCTCGCAATCACGGAAAGAGCTGGTAAGGCATGGTCCTACCGGCTGATCGACGTCCTCGGCCCGCATGGGTTGACCGACGGTGTCGTCACCCGGCTCGGACTTGACGAAAACGGATGGTCTATCCCCTACTACAACGACGGGATACTCGTGGATGCAGAGTTGGACTCCTACTCCTTTGGCGGTTTTCGTGTCCGCCAAACGGACGGGGACGACTTCATGACCCGATCCGGCTACCTTGTGCTTTCCGGGGATATCTCGTGTTGTGGAGATGTACGGGCTGGACAAGTCGCAGCTCAACAGGTCGGCCACGCCCTCGGTCATAAGGCATCCGAGCCGCGTCTACGCCCTGAAGCGATTCTTCGCTACGTGGATTACGAACGTGGTCTATGGACCGGCCCCGCGGTGACAGAGGCGAACGGTGGAGTTCAGGTGTCTTTCGAGAAAACTTCAAACGGTGTCTTCGACTTCGATCACCTGGGAGCGTGTTCGATGATCATGTCCGGTTGCGGCGAAGACCGGATGACGCCCCACGAGATGGACTTCGCTTACCTGAAGGACATCGGCTACACGATCGCTGACGAATATCCTACGGACCCCGAGACGTACAGTTACAGGGCGTGGGCCGAACACTCTTCATGGTCCGTAACTGCCGGGCGCGCCCTGGTCTTCGATCCTCATAGGATAGACGACTTCATAGGCGTGACGGCGGAAGCAACGGGCAATCCGTCAGAGGCAACCTTTGTTGACACTCACTCCGGAACCGTCACGTGGAACGGGTCTCTATTGGCAACGGACCTGACCAGCTTCAAGCCGGTGTTCGGCGACGCCGAGATTACCCTGTCGGCGGACGCCATGGACGGTACGGCAGTTTTCACCGAACTGGAAACCGTCCGGAAATCCGATAGAGGTCTGGCCGAGTTGACCGGCTGGAGGGTTGGACGGCTCGATTATCCCGTCAGTGTAACGAGCAACGGGTTTCAGGATGCGGACGGCCGAGTGATGGGGGCCTTTTTCGGCGCTTCGCATGAGGAAGCGGCCGGAACGTTGCATGACGAGGTGGCGAAGATCACGGGCGCTTTCGGGGGGAAACGGCCCGTTCGCTTGGGACGGTCTGCCGTGTACGACAACCCGACAGGTACGGATCCGCGGGATACTTGGCGACCGGTCCGAGCAATCCAGTCGTACCATGATTTGAGGCTTTTCCCTCTCCACCCTGATCCCTCTCGGTTGACAGGTACGGTTCTTGGGTCGAGGAACGGATTCACCTACACACAGCAAATGTCGGGACCGACCGACACAATCGACATTGATTTTACCGGGTACTTCCCAAACATGCCCGACTTTGTTCAAGGTCTCCTGGAGCGGGCCGGAAAGTCCTGGTCTTATCGCTTGAAAGACGTCTTGGGCGCGCACCAGTTGACGGATGGAGTTGTGACTCGGCTTGGCCGGGATGAGAGGGGGTACAGTATCCCGTACGAGAACGATGGGATACTGGTGGATTCAGACACGGACTATCAGAACCCGGCCTGGGATTTCGAGTGGGCATACTCCAGAGCCAGCTTCCGTAACACTCAAATTGACGGGCAACATTTCATGGCAAGATCGGGTTGGGTTGAGCTGTCGGCGGCCTCCATTGAGTGTTGTGGGGATGTTTGGGCCGGCTATCTCGCATCCCATGAGATCGGACACGCCATAGGACATGCGGCAAGTTCCAGCAACCCCCCTGAGCACATCGCCCGTCACGTGGATCTCGAGCGAGGTCTATGGACTGGACCGGCCGTGACGGAAGCCAATGACGGAGTCCAGGTTCCCTTCCAGAGACTGGACGACCGTGGGGACCCGTCACCCGACGGCGAGCTTGATTTCGGTCACCTTGGCGCTTGTCCAATGATCATGTCCTATTGCGGAGAGGCCATTATGATTCCACACGACTTGGACTTCGCTTACCTGAAGGACATCGGCTACACTATCTTGGACGAGTATCCTACCGACCCCGAAATGTATGGCTACGCAGCATGGGCTGACCACTCGGTGTGGTCCGTAGCGGTCAGGCGAGCCTTGTTCTTCGATCCGTCTAGCATAGACGACTTCATGGATGTGCAGGCGGAAGCAACCGGCAATCCGTCAGCGGCAGCTTTCGCTGACTCCAACTCTGGAACCGTGACGTGGAAGGGGTCTTTATTGGCGACCGATCTGACCAGCTTCAGTCCGGTGTTCGGTGGCGCCGAAATCACCCTGTCGGCGGACACCATGGACGGCGCGGTAGCCCTCACCGGGTTGGAGACCGTCCGGGAATCCGACAGGGGTGTGGCGGAGTTGACCGGCTGGAGGGTCGGAGAGCTCGACTATCCCGTCAGTGTCACCAGCAACGGGTTCCAGGACGCGGATGGCCGGGTGACGGGCGCATTGTACGGTCCATCTCATGAGGAAGCGGCCGGAACGATACATGACGAGCTGGAGAAGATCATGGGTGCCTTCGGCGGGAAGCAGTCCGAACCTGGCGTCGATCCGGCTGCTCCTGCTGGCTTGAAGGGATTCGACGTATACGACAACCTTGCCGGTATTGATACTCGGGATACCTGGAAGCCGACCGGACCGATCGAGTCGTACTTTGACTTGAGGCTGTCTCCTTCCCACCCTGGCTCGTCTTTGGCGAGCAGTACGGTTCTGGGGTCCGGGGATGGCATCACGTATACCCAACAAATGTCCGGTCCCACCGACACCATCGATATCGACTTCATCTGGCATCGTCAGGACGTGCCCGATCGTGTACTGGGGATCGTGGAGAGAGCCGGCAAGGCGTGGTCCTACCGCTTGAAGGACGTCTTCGGACAGCATGAATTGACAGATACAGTTGTCACGAGACTTGGCCGGGACGAAAGGGGCTATGCCATTCGCTACGACAACGACGGGGTCTTGGTGGGTGCCAAACTGCAAAGCCCCTCCTCTGCCGGCTTCCGTACCCATCAATTCGACCGGGAAGACTTCATGACGAGGTCCGGCTCCCTTAGGTTCTCGGCCAACGACATCTCATGCTGTGGAGACGTCTGGAGGGAATATATCGCCGCCCGACAGGTCGGCCATGTCCTTGGCCATAAAGCGTCCGAGCCGCGACTTCGTCCTGAGAACATTCTTCGTTACGTGGACTATGAGCGTGGCTTGTGGACCGGTCCCGCGGTGACAGAGGCGAATGGTGGAACTCAGGTGTCTTTTCAGAGTAATCGCGACGGTACCTTCGACTTCGATCACTTGGGAGCGTGTCCGATGATCATGTCCGATTGCGGCGACTACAGGAGATTTCCGAACGAAATGGACTTTGCCTACCTGAAGGACATCGGCTACACGGTGGCCGACGGGTACCCTACAGACCCCGAGATGTACAGCTATGGGGCATGGGCCGACCACTCATCGTGGTCCGTGACAGTCGGTCGCTCCCTGGTTTTTGATCCCCTTGCGATAGACGACTTCATGGGTGTGAAGGCGGAAGCCACCGGCGATCCGTCCGCGGCGACTTTCGCCGGGACACACTCCGGGACCGTTACGTGGAGCGGGTCACTGCTGGCGACGGACCAGACCAGCTTCGCGCCGGTGTTCGGTGACGCCGAGATCACGCTGTCGGCGGATACCATGGACGGAACCGTAGCCTTCACCGAGCTTGAATCGGTGCGGAAATCCGACAGAGGCCTGGCCGAGTTGACCGGCTGGAGGGTCGGACGGCTCGACTATCCGGTCACTGTCACAAGCGACGGATTCGAGGACCTGGGTGGCCGGGTCATGGGTGCATTCTATGGACCATCGCATGAGGAAGTGGCCGGAACGTTACATGACGACGCAGAGCGGATCACCGGTGCCTTCGGTGGAAAGCGGCGGTGAGCATGTGGCCGGAACTACGGTGAGGTCGCGCGTTCCATATGCATCAGGTTGTAACTCTGATAGAGCACTTGGTGTTGTGATCGGAAATACGCTGATCGTCGTAACTGCCCGCGGGAGCCACCATGACCACACGGGTCGCCATCAACGGATTCGGCCGTATCGGCCGTCTCGGCTTGCGTGCCATACTTGAAAGACACCGGGACCGTCTTTCCGTCGTCGCCATCAACGACATCGCGGACCTTGAAGTGGCCGCGCACCTGTTCAAGCACGACACCAACTACGGCGCTTTCCCCGGCGAGGTAACGGTCGGCGAGGGCGTGATGGAGGTGGACGGCGCGGCCATCAGCGTCACCCGTGAACTGGAGCCGTCCCGTCTGCCCTGGAAGAAGCTCGGGGTGGACGTGGTCATCGAGTCCACCGGGGCTTTCACCGATGCCGGCGCGGCATCGGCCCACCTCCAGGCCGGGGCGCGCAGAGCGGTGATCACGGCGCCGTCCGCGAACGCGGACATGACCGTCGTCCTGGGTGTCAACGACGCTCTGTACGATCCCGAAAAACACCACATCGTCTCCAACGCGTCCTGCACCACCAATTGCCTGGCGCCGGTGGCGAAGGTGCTCCACGACCGCTTCGGCATCGAAAGAGGCATGATGACCACGACCCATGCCTACACCGGCGACCAGCGCATCCTCGACGTGGCGCACAAGGATCTCCGGCGCGCCCGGGCCGCGGCCATGAACATCGTGCCCACCTCCACCGGGGCCGCCCGCGCCATAGCGCGCGTCATTCCCGAGCTCGAAGGCAAGCTGCGCGGCATGGCGTTGCGGGTGCCCACCGCCACCGTCTCGGTGGTGGACCTCGTGAGCGACCTCAAGAGACCGGGTACGGCGGACGACGTCAACGCCGCCCTGGCCGAAGCCGCGGAAGGGCCCATGAACGGGATACTGGAGTACTGCGAGCAGCCGCTGGTCTCGAGCGACTTCAAGGGGAATACGGCATCTTCCATCGTCGACGGACTCTCCACCGTCGCCGTGGACGAGAGCATGGTGAAGGTCCTGTCCTGGTACGACAACGAATGGGGCTACAGTTGCCGTGTGGCGGACCTGGTCGCCATGATGGCCGAGAGAGAGGCGGCCTGACAGCCTCGCCTCACGTATTCACGACGACCGAAAGCGGTCGGGAGGCAGTGCGGAGGGTCGCGCACCGGAAGTGTCCGGGCAGCTACCTTCGTTCCACCCGGCCCGCCTCTACACGGACGCCGTAGTCTTGCGCCGCCCCCTCCGCCGTGATGTAGGCGCGGTCGAGGTCGCGCTGGATCAGCTCGACGGCACGCTCCTCCGGCGGCCCCCAGCCGCCGCCACCTCCGGTTTCCAGGATCACGTGGTCGCCGGGCCGCAGCTTGTAGTCGCGCGCCTTGCCCATGGTCTCGGTTTCGCCCGATGCCTTGATGATGGTGATGCAGCCCGGCTTTGCGGCCTTGCCGCCGCGGACGCCCCACGGTGGACATTTTCTGCGGTCGAGGTTCGTGTTGAGGGTGCAGGGATGGGTAATCTCGTATTCCTTGCAAAAGCCGAGCCCGCCGCGGAACTTCCCGGGTCCGCCGGAATCCGCGCGCAATGACAGCGAACACACCCGGAACGGCAACAGCGATTCCTGCAGCTCCATGGGGATCAGCCGCGTGTCGCCGTGCGCCATGGTGCGGAACGGACCCGAGCCGTCGTGCCCGTCGCCCGCGCCCCATCCGCCGTGGCCGCTGTCATGCCCGTGAAAGCGCGTTCCGTCGGCCCAGTGGCCATGCATCATGAACCCCGAATGGGTGCCGAAATGCGCGCCGGTGGCGAGGTGCGGGAGCGCGTCCTCCAGACACCGGATCACCGCGTCGATGACGGTCGGGAAGGGCGTCGAGTAGTTGGACATGGGTGCGCCGGGCCGGGCGCTCAGGATCTTGCCTTCCGGCAGGATCAGCTTCAGCGGACGGAAGACGCCTTCGTTGGCGGGTTCACGCGGAGCGATCAGGTATTTGAAGGCGACCCGCGCGGCGGTGACGCCGCCGCCGAAGTAGCCCGAATTCACCGGCCCCGGCACCTGGTCCGCGAGCCCGGAGAAGTCGATGGTCATTTCTTCGCCGTCGACGACGACCCTGACCCGTATGGGCACGGGCTCGGTGCCCAACGAGTCGTCGTCCAAAAAGGCTTCGCTTTCGTAGGTTCCGTCCGGGATCTCGCGGATGCGGGCACGTGACGACGCCTCGCCTTGAGCCATGATCGTCGCGATGGCGGCGAAATAGGTCTCGGCGCCGTACTTGTCGGCCAGCGCCAGGGTAAGGTCACGGCCCAGAAAACAACCGGCAAGCTGAGCCGAGATGTCGCCCATCACGTCCACCGGCATGCGCGTGTTGTTCTCGATGATGCGGTAGATTTCCTCGACGGGTTCGCCCTTCGACCATAGCTTGATGGTGCGGAGCTGCAGGCCTTCCATGAAGATGTCCGTGGAGCCGTGCATCCCCCCGCCGATGTCGATCCAGTGAACGTTGAGGGCGAAGAATCCCAGCAACGTCGCGCGCTCCGGCCCGCCGTAGATGGGTGTGTACATGACGGTGTTGTTCAGGTGCTGTCCCTGCACCGCCGGATGGTTGCACACGACGACGTCGCCGTCGAAGAGCCTTTCCCGGCCGTAGATTTCGAGGCCGTCACGCACGGCGGTGCCGACGGCATCGGCGACGAAAGGCGGCATGCCGCCGGTCGACTGGGCGATGAGCCGGCCCTTGACGTCCACCAGGCCGACGGCGAAGTCCTTGTACTCGTAGACATACGAGCTGAAGGCCGTGCGCGTGATGTTGGCGTCGATCTGGTTTGTGATGGAGACGACGCCGCACCGGATCACCTCGAGCGTGATGGGATCAATCCGCGTGGGAATATCCGCGACTTCGGTAGCACTGCTCTTGCTCATCGTTCTCCTATGGTTTCACTCAACCGGGGTTCCCGTTGTACCGTCATTCCCGCGAAGGCGGGAATCCAGGGTGGGGTGAGGGGAAACGCCGCTGTAGTGCCCCACCACCGCCCCTGGATTCCGGCTGTCGCGGGAATGACGGTTCGTACGGTCTCTGCTTCACGAGTTTGACCCAGCCTGTTCCGCGGCAATGACGTCATATGGGTTTAGCCGCACTCGATACGGATCTCGCCCATCGTGCCGATCGCGAAGCGGTCGCCCGGCCGGATCAGCGTTGTCGAGCCGTACTCCTCGATGACCGCGGGGCCCTGGGCCGCGAACCCCGGCGCCAGTCCATCGCGGTCGTAGATCACCGTTTCAACCGTGCCGCTGGCGTCTCCGAAATAGACCAGGCGTGTGTGGCGTGCCGGCGTTCCGCCGATCGGGGCCTTGCGCCGCAGGTTCGCAATGTCCGGCCGCCGCAGCCTGGCGAAGGCCGAGAGGTGGAGCGCCTGGAACTCCGTGGGCGCCTTCGAGTCGGCGTGGCCGTAGCGGCGCTGGTAGTCGCGCTCGAAGGCGGCCCGAATCTCCGCCACGGTGCGCAGACCCGTGACGGGCACATGGATGTTATGCCGCTGGCCGAAGTAGCGCATCTCCGCCTTGCGCTCGAAATAGATGTCGCCGGCGCCGAAGTCCCGGCGCAGGGTGTCCGCGGTGGCGGCTTCCAGGCCCCGGAAACCCCCGTCCATTCCGGCTGCCAGCGCGTCGTCGAGGATGCCGGTGAAGGTCTCCGACGCGTCGACCCGCGCGTCCGCCAGCAGCATGCCGATGGCGGAGAAATTGCCGGGCTCAGGCGGAACGACGATGGCCGGGATGGACAGCTCGCGCGCCAGAGCGGAGGCATGCAACGGTCCCCCGCCGCCGTAGGCGAACAGGACGAAATCCCGCGGGTCGAGGCCGCGTTCGACCGAGACCTGGCGGATCGCGCCGGCCATCAGCACGGTGGCGATGGAGACGATGCCGTCGGCGGTCCGGATCAGCCCGGCTTCGCCCTCGTAGCCGAGCGGTTCCGCCGTATTCTCGGCAATGGCGCGGCGGGCGGATTCGACCCCCAGCGGCATCTCGCCGCCGAGAAACCGATGGGGATTGAGCCGGCCGAGCACGAGATTCGCATCGGTGACCGTCGGTTCGCCGCCGCCGCGCTGGTAGCACACCGGCCCCGGCGTCGATCCGGCGCTTTGAGGTCCCACGTGCAGTCGGTTCTGATCGTCCAGCCACGCGATGGAGCCGCCGCCCGATCCGACCTCCACGATGTCGATGACCGGCCACTTGATGGGGAAGCCGCGCACGTAGCCGTTCACGTAGTAGACTGACTCCACGCTGTAGCGGCCGCGTTCCACCATGGCGCATTTCGCCGTGGTGCCGCCCATGTCGAAGGCCACGACGTTTTGGATGTCCAGCGCTTCGGCATAGGCGCCGGCGCCGATGCATCCCCCGATGGGTCCGGATTCCACCAGCCCGACGGGTTGGCGGCAGGTGCGGTCCACCGACAGCAGCCCGCCGTTGGAGCCCATCATGAAAAGCGAGCCGCCGTAGCCCCTTGAGCGGAGATCGTTCTCCAGGTGGCGGACGTAGGTGTTCACCTGCGGCCCCACGTAGGCGTTGGCCGCCACTGTCGATGTACGTTCGTACTCGTACCATTCGCGCGTCAACTCGGTGCTGCAGGTGACGTAGACTCCGGGCAGCGATCGCTTGAGGATCTCCCCCGCCTGTTCTTCGTGCGCCGGGTTGAGATAAGAGCTCATGAAGAAGACGGCCACCGCCTCGATCTTAAGCCGTTTCAGATCCTCCGCGAGGGTTTCGAGCGCGCCGGTATCGAGCGGCACCAGCACGTTGCCGTGTGCGTCCATCCGCTCGGGCACTTCGAAACGCAACTCGCGCGGGATCAACGGCTCGTCCCTTCGGTAGTGCAGGTCGAAGGGGTCGGGACGGTTGGCGCGAGCGATTTCGAGAATGTCGCGAAAACCCGCAGAGGTAACGAGGGCGCACTTGGCCCCGCGTCGCTGGATCAGGGAGTTGATGACCAGCGTGGTTCCGTGATTGAGGAAGTTGACGTCGGTGGGTGCCAGGCTGGTCTTGTCAAAACAGTCGAGAATGCCGTCAACGAAGTTGCCGTACGTCGTCGGACTCTTCGCGTATGTGGCCTTGCCGGTTTCGTGGTCGAAGCCGACGAGGTCGGTGAAAGTGCCTCCGATATCCACGGCGACGATGTACGGCATGAGATTCCTGCTTGCACGCGGTTTGACCGCGGTTCAGTTCGGTAGGGGAGGGCGTTCCGTTGGCGCGGGTGTCGAACCCGCGGTGGAAGCTCCACCCGGAAGAACGAACTGCTCTATGCCCGCGAAGCTGGCTGTCAGGTCGGCGCGTTCGAGGGTGCCCCCCATGGCCTGGTGGGCCGCTCCGAAAAAAGCCCCCGTTACCGTGCCTCCCTCACGGCCGCCATCAGTGAACGTATTTCCATCGACGGCCACCTCGTATCGCAGCGCGCCCTCTTGCCAGGTCGTGCCGCTGCCCACCGGTCCGGGCGCCTCGTACGCGCCCCAGGTCTCCAGGTCGCCGAATGTGAGCTGTCCGTTCAGGGTCTCCAGGTGAACCTGGAGATTCACGTTCCCGCCAACGGTCAGGGCGTCTGGCGTCAGTCCCAACAGGCGTCCCGACCAGGTCGCGGTCGGCGGCACGAGCGGGTTGTCCGCGAGATCCGTCCACGGGCGCGGTCCCGAGACCCAGGGCTGCGCCAAGCCGTTCCTCGCCGCCACGCCGAAGGCAATGGGTCCGTCGGGAAGGTCCAGGGATCCGCGGACATGAAACGAGGTGTCGTCCCAGGGCCCGAGATCTTCGGCCGACAATCCCGAGTAGTCGCTGCCCCCGAGCACGAACCCCTCGGAGTCCGGCGGCTCACCTGAACCGTCCAGGACACCCGATACGCCGTCACTCGGCACGTAGCGTCCCGGCAGAGCGCCGGGGCGGAACACGGTGTAGGCCGCCAGTAGCGCTTCACGGTCGATGGGATATACGACATGCCCGGTCACGCCGTCCGGATCCTCCCGGTCGCCGGCGTCGCTCATCATCGACTCGGGGAACAGCCCCGGGTCGACGTGGGTCATGCCCATGGCGTGCAGGATTTCATGCACCAGGATCGCGGTGACGCCTTGCGCGGAGTACACTTTCCTTACGGTTGCGCTGTCCTCCACGTGGCTGTCCAGTATGCGCGTCTCCCATTCCAGGGTGTCGGGATTGAACACCCTGGCCGTCAGGATCTTGTCCCGCTCGACCCAGACATGCGCGGCGCGCCTTTCCGCCACCGTCTGTTGGCCGGTAACGGGGTCGCGGGTCAATTGCTCCGCACAGGAGCACAGGCCGAGGGCGATTTCGCGCGGGGGTTTCCCCGTCGTATTCCAGTCTTCCCAACGGGCGAAGTCGATGTAGATCTCGCCGTCCGGGACGTCGTCGATCGCCGCGAGGGGCGGAGCGGCCTCATGGCTGAACCGGATGCGCTTCTCCGGCGGCAGCGCGGCATTGATAAGTTGCACCGCGCGCACCGCGTAGCCCGCAAGGCGCTCACTCGTGCCTTCCGCGACGCGTGCCGTGGGCGCCGAGGAGAACGTCTCGAGACCGGCCGTACGCTTGTACTCTCCCACTCCCATCACTTGGTTCAGGTATGCGAGCACCTGGGCCGCACCGACCCCGTCACGCACCCGGCCCGACGACACCGCCACGTCGCCGTGTGCGCCCGCGGGCATGAGTGCATCGGCGGGGGGCGCGACGTCGGCGCCGATGTGCAGCCTCTCGCCGAGATCGACAACCGGGAGTCGGACTGTTCGCTCGTCGGGCGGGGATGCCGGCGGAATCCGATCCGGCGTCGGGTCTGGCGCGCCGCCGCCGCATCCGTGCAGGCTCAACACGAGCAGCGCGGCGTTGACAAGGTTGGTTGCGGCTCTCCAGGACACTGCGTTCAAGGGCTCAGTCTGCCGTGGGCAGGATGATGAGCTGCAGGCGGTTGCCGGCGGGGTCGTAGAGGTAGACGCTCTTTTCGCCGGGCGCGCGCTGCGCCGCGCGCAGGTCCCCTTCGAGGTAGGCGCCGTGCGCTTCCAGCTTCTCGTAGATCTCGTCGTACTCCTCGATCGAGCCGACGCTCATGGCGAGATGCGCCCCCTTGTAGCGCAACCCGGCCCCGGGGTCCGGCACGTTGCCCGAGTCGGGTCCCGAGAAGCGCGAGCGCTGGGACATCTCGTCGACCTTCTCCAGGAACAGGAGTTGCCCCGAGCCGTTCCTGAGGATCAGCCGTCCGTTGCCCAATTCGCCGCCATCGCGGCAGATCAACTCCATCCCGAGAGCGCCGGCGTAGAAACGCTCGGCCGCTTCCAGGTCGGTGACCTCCATGGCGAGGTGGCTGATGTCTTCGTAGCGGATCACGACGGCGCTACTTCCTTGCGCACCGAGAACTCCAGGATGTTGTCGTCCGCGTCGCGCACGCGGATGGTGCGGTCGAGGGGCACCTCCGGCGGATAGGTCACGGGTCCTTCGTAGGGAGTCTCGCTCCCGCGCAACTGCGCCAGCAACCCGTCCATGGCCGCTTCCGTCAGCAGGAAGCCGATGCGCGGCATCGCGGCCGCGCCTTGAGGCGCCAACGGCTCCTGGGCAAGGCAAATCTCGAAACGATGTCCGCCCATCTCCACGAAAGACATCACCGGGAAACCCTTGTAGAGCCGGTGCGTGTTGAGGTTCTGGATGCGCAACGGCTTCGCCCCCAGCAGGTCCTCATAGAACCGGTGCGCCCGGGGAATGTCCTCGACAACGAAACCGCAATGATCAAAGGTCCGGATACGCGCCATGGCTGGTTTCTCCTCCCGGTCCGTCACCACAGGGTGCCGGAGCCGTGGGCGTTGTGGGAGACCGGCGCGAGCACCTGGTAGGGGTCGCCGTAGGCGGAGGCCGCCTCCAGCACTTCCGGGTGGTGCAGCAGCGAGCGGTCGAGCATGCCCTGTTCGTGCACGATCAGGCGCTCGTCGATGTAGAGCCGCGCGTTCATCACCGAGCCGTCCACGTGGCGGAAGTCCGGGTTCTTGCGGTCCGTGCCCAGGCCCACCCACGGCATCTTGCTGATCAGCTCCCAGTGCATGGGGTCGGCGATGCCGTGCTGGATGGAGGCCTTGGGATGGTAGCCGAACATGATCTCCACCAGCCGGTTGGAGCCCGGAACGTTCTTGAAGAGTTGCCGGCACTCTTCCGCCAGCTCACCGCCTTCGGCTTCCACCACCTCGCTGTCCTTCACCACCCATTTCATGGGTGCGGGCAGCTCGCCCGCCACCCCCTGCACGCAACTCAGGTAGACCTCGCCGTCGGCCTTGCCGCCGCCGTTGAACACGCCGCAGCGGCCCCACGGGAAGTGGCAGCGTCCCGGCGGGTCCCCGGCCCGGAACTGCATGCCGTAAAGCCGGGTGCCGTCGTAGGTGGCGGTGAGATGGCTGCCGAGGTCGTCCTCGATGCGCACCACCTTGCCCGCGGCCACCACCTCCCGCACCTTCTCCGCGAGCTTCCACAGCACGGGGTTGGGGAAGCGGGCATAGTCCCGCGCCAGCAGTCCCGGCGTGCCCTCGAAGTAGATGAAGTAGGGCTTCATGCGCTGTTCCTTGAGCTGCGTGCCGCTCTCCTCGCGCTTGCGCCCCAGGGCCCGGTGGCCCGGCGTGAAGGTGATGAACACGGGCCACACCCAGATCACCACGTCACAGGCGTGCATGGCGTCGAGCACCGCCTGGGGCACCCGGCCGTACCGCGAGATGGGCTCGGTGATGAGCGACATGGGCTCGGCGCCCATGAACTTGAGCCCGGCGGAAATGGCCTCCATGGAGGCGGAGTCGCTGCGCCGGTCCGCCAGGAGCAGCACCTGGTCGCCGGGGCGGATGTCGGACGCCTCGATCATGTTCTTGACGCCGTCCATCATGTCCGCGATGTCGTAGTCGATCATGTCCGTTTCCTGTCCGCGCGCTTGCGTTGCAAGCCCGCGGGTCCTTGCGCCGTTGACGGTGTTGCTCCGTGTGTGCTTCGGGTCGTCGCGGTTGATGCCCGGCGGCTCAATGCGGATGCCCCCGGTTCTCGCCCACCTGCAGGCGGTTGCCGAAGGGGTCGTAGAAATAGACCGTCTGCATGTCCGGCTCGTGCCAGGGGATGCGGTCGCCGAACGGCCCCCAGTAGCGCTCGATGTTGGTGAGACGCGACACGAACGGATCGTAGTCGCCGATGGCCACCTTCACGTCCACGTGAGGACCGCGCGAGTAGTGGCTCCGCTGGGTCATCTCCGGCACCTGGCGCAGGATGAAGAGCTGTCCCGACTCGGGGACCGCCAGGGTCAACTGATCGTCGCCCGGCACTTGGTCGATGTCCATCAGTCCCAGGGTGTTTCGGTACCAGTCCTCCGCCTGCGCCAGGTCGGTCACCTCCAGGCGCACGTGGCTCAAGCGGCACAAGCCCAGGTAGCCTTGGCCGGGGTCGAAGCAGCGCTGGTCCTCCCGCCGCGCCGACAGCTCGAAGACGAACTCGCCAGGCTCCTGGACCCAGAGGGACCCTGCGATGGGACTCGACGCCGGGTATTCCACCGGACCTTCGACGGGGACCTCCCGCTCGCGCAGAAGCTCCGCCGTGTCCTCAAGGCTCCGTTCGTTCAGTTCCAGTCCCCACACCGGCCCTTCCATGGGACGGATGGGCTTGGGGATGGGCTGCCCCTGGAGGGCGTAGCCGAAGCCCGCATGGTTGGCCAGCATGAAGAACGCCATCTCCGGGACCTCGCGGTTGAGCCCGCGCAGGTTGGCGTTCACAAGCCGGCGGAAGTCGGCGCCCAGGACCTGGGTGAGGAAGACGATGGACAGTCCGAGGTCGTTGGTGGGCACCACGCCATGATCGAGTCGGACAACGGGAGCGCCGTTCGTGCTCATGGTTCCATCCTCCTGCCTTCAGTTGGACATCGCGTCCTACGGCCGGGCGTACTTGTCCTTGCGCGGCCCCTCCGCCGTGTGCTCCGCGCGCGCCCACTCCGGACGGTAGCCGTCCTCGGTGACCGCGGCGGTGGTGTAGCCGCCGTCCACGTACAAACTCTCGCCGGTGACGAAGTCGGACTCGTCGCTGGCGAGGAAGATGGCGCCGCCGATGAGATCCTCCGCCTTGCCCATGCGCCCGAACGGGATGCGCCGGCGCCGCTCGCCCCGTTCCACCTCGTGGGCGTAGGGAATCGACTCCAGGCCGCCGTGCACCAGGCAGTTCACGTTGACGCCGTAATAGCCCAGGGCCTGGGCGATGGCGCGGTTCATGGCGTCCACGCCCGAGCGCGTGGTGCACCACGCCGCCGCCTCGCCGGAACCCAGCCGGCCCACGATGGAGGACAGGTTGACGATCTTGCCGCCGCGGCCCTGTTCGGCCATCTGCCGGCCCACGGCCTGGCAGGTGAGGAAGAAGGCCTTGAGCCCCACGGCCATCGCGTGGTCGAAGTCCTCTTCCTTGAAGGTCAGGAACCCCTGGTTGTGGGCCGTTCCCGTGCCGTTGAAGAGGATGTCGATGCCGCCGAACTCCGCGACCACGCGGCGGACCATCTCCTCCACCGCCGCCTTGTCGGTGACGTCCACCTGCAAGGCCAGCGACTGTTTTCCCAGTTCCTTGACCTGGGCGGCCACCGCCTCGGCCTTGTCCCGGTCTTCGTCCACGACCGCGACATGCGCGCCTTCCCGGGCGTAGGCCGGGGCCACGACGCTGCCGATACGGCCTCCCACTCCGGTCACCACCGCGATCTTGTCTTCAAGTCTCATCCCGTAGTTCCTCGTATGTATTCCGTTGTGTCCCGCGTGTCCCGGCCGGCCCGTTCACGCGGTGCTCGGGTCCCACCCCTGGGCGCCCGCCTTGGCCCACTCCGGACGGAAGCGGTCGTCGGTGACCGCGGCCACGGTATAGCCGCCGTCCACGTAGAGCACCGTGCCGGTGATGTAGGCGGCGTCGTCCGAGGCCAGGAACACCGTGGGCGGACCCATGTCCTCCGGGTACTCGGTGCGGCCCAGGGGCAGACGCCGGAGCCGCTCAAGCACCCCGGCCGAGTAGGGCGGGCGTTGGGTATTGCCGCGGGCCACGCCGTTGACGTTGATGCCCCAGAAGCCCAGGGCGTGGGCCATGGAGCGCGTGAGCCCGTCCACCGCGCCGCGGTCGGCGGCCCAGTCCACCGCCTGTCCCGGCCCCAGCTTGGCCACGATGGAGGTGAGGTTGACGATCCTGCCGTAGCGCCGCTTGACCATCTCGTTGGCGGCGGCCTGCCCCGTGAGGAAGTAGGGCTTCACGCCGCGCGCCAGGGTGTCGTCGAAGTCTTCTTCCTTGAAGTTCAGGAACTCCTGGTGATGCGGGCGCGCGGTGGCGTTGACCAGGATGTCGAGCCGGCCGTAGGTCTCCACGGTGCGCCGCACCATGGCTTCGACTTCCTCCTTCTCGCGCAGGTCCACGCCCATCGCCAGAGCGTTGCGACCCGCCGCGCGCACGCGCTCCGCCGCGACGTCCGCGTCCTCTTGCTTCCAGTCCGCGCACACCACGTCGGCGCCTTCGTCGGCGAAGGCCTTGCTGATGCTGCTGCCGAACTCGGCGTTGGCCCCGGTGACGATGGCGATCTTGTCCTTCAAACGCATACAAGTCTCCTGACGAGTCGATGTCGCGGCCGCCCCTCGGGAGACTGCCCGGAGACGGCGGTCCGGTTGAAGATACACCTGCACATACTGCGTTGCACGCTGCCGGTCAAACCGTATTGCCAACCGTGCGTCGGGTGATGTATCGTCCATGCGTGTCGCGAACGAACTAGTGTCGTGTCCCGTAAATACCTGGCATAAGTTGCGCAGGATTTTTCGTTGTCGGCAAGGCGCGATGACGAGCAGTGGCGGGCACCACGCGAGGAAGAGCAACGCAGCCGACGGCGAAAAATCCTGCGCAACTTATGCCAGGTATTTACGGGACACGACACAAGGGCAGGGGAGGCCGTCCGCAACCGTAGCCACGCTCCCTGCCTCGGAGGACGCACCCATGGCCACCAAGGAACAGATCGAAGCCGCCGAGAAGAGGGTCTACTCGCAGAAGGACATCGGCGAGTTCATGACCACGTGGAAGGACTTCCCCAGGCCCGGTCTGGCCGCGTGGTCCGAGCGGAAGAAGGCGGGTCTGATGAACACGGCCCGGAGCACCCGCTACACCCCCAAGTTCCGTCCGTTCGACATGCTCAGTGTCCCCAACCAGTCGCTGGTGTTCCTGGAGAACGAGAACCACCGGATCGGCGCCGAAAGCGTGGTGGGCGTCCAGGACGCGTTCCACCGCTACGTCGACTGCGACATGGTTTATTTCCAGTTCTGCGGCAACACCACCGTGGAGACGGAATTCGGCGTCTACGAGATGACGCCGGGCGAGGTGATGCTGGTCCCCGGCGGCATCTCCCATCGCTCCATCGGGCGCAACGACAGCCTGCGCTACTTCTGCCTCAACCGCGAGGCAGTGGACTACGTCCTGGACGAGGAGAAGTACACGAGTCACCAGTCGTTCGTCGTGAAGCGCCACGGCGGTCCCAACTGGAGCGGCCTGGAGGCCCCCAACGAAGAGGTTCGTGGGCGCGTCACCGAGAAGATGCACTTCTGGGACGACGGCCCCGACGACCTGACCGTGGTGGAGCGCGACTACGACTCCCTCGTGGGGGTGTCCACGCTCAAGCCGAAACAGCAGGAGAGCGGCATCCGCAAGCTGCGCGCCTTCGATCACTTCACCATGGTGTTGGGGAAGGCCGGCGGCGAAGCCGGACTGCTGGCGTTGATGGAGTCCCAGAGCATGCGTGTGCGCACCTACAACATGCAGGACGAGCAGTTCGCCTTCCACCGGGCGCTGCAGAGTGAAGAGGTGCGCATCCAGTTCCGCGGCGACGCCCTCGACCTCTCCGAGTTCGAGAATGTGGCCGTGTCTCCCGGCGAGATCACCATCATCCCGCTGGGCATCTCCCACAGCGTCATCAGCGTGCCGCCGGACAGCGAGGACTTCCTGCGCCTGAACTTCTACAGCAAGCTGCGCTGGCATGTGCCCATCGACCCCACGCGACACGTCTACAACAGCACCTTCACGGTGGAGACCACGGTCCACAAGGAAGCCGACTGGTGGAAGACCGCGGCCAACGCTTGAACGCCGGACTCGAAGGAGGAACACGCCATGACAATCAAGGAGATCAATACCTATTCCTTTATCGGCAACCTCGGCGGCCACGAGCCCAAGCGTGAGTGGAAGGAGATCGACGAGGACAAGGACGTTATCAACTGCACCGAGACGTCCGAGCGCCCGTGTCTGTTGCTGAAGCCCCTGAGCGTGTTGACGACGGCCCTTCCGGGGGAGAACGGCGAAGAGCGATGTCTTCCGGTGCTGTCCAATGACGATGTCAGCATCGAGCTGGTCACCGGCGCCTCCACTCAGCCCGCCGCGGCCGCGCGTGACCGGCACTTGGTGTGCGTCCAGGTGGGCGGCTCCGGGACCGTGCCCACCGCGAAAGGGGACTTCGATCTGATCCAGGGAGACGTGCTGGCGCTCCCTCCGGGCGTGGCGCGCGCCAACCCCGGGGGCGGCACTCGGCTCGTGGTGTACACCCGCGAGCCCCTGCACGTGGCCAAGGGCTACCCGGCCAAGGACGAGCGCACCACCGCGGCGGAGTGCCTGCTGCTCAAGCCTTCGGAAGTTCTGGAGCAGGTGGAGGAGGGATTGTCGGGCGGCCAGCACTTCGAGCTCATCGAGAACGAAGACCTGATGGTGGAGATGACCGTCCGCTCCGACTCCCAGCGCATCTACCACCGGGGCTTCAATCAGGACGAGGTGGCATTCCAGTTGACCGGACAGCGCGGCACGCGCACCACCCAGGGCGAGTTCATGCTCGACACCGGCGACATGCTGTGGATCCCGCCCGGCTGTTCGCACCGGAACATTGGCGACATGCTCACCACACGCATCATCCTCTACACCCGCAACCCGCTGACGCTCTCGCGGGAATACACCAGCCGCGCGGAACAAGTGGGGCAGGCCGGATAGGCGGCCTTACGCCCCGCCCAGTTGCAAAGTGCGGCGGCCGAAGAAGAAGTACAGCATCACCAGCGGCGCCATGAAGACCAGCAGCAGCAGCGAGATGGCCGCCGCCACGGTGGACTCGCCGCGGCTGACGAAGCTCAACACCAGCGTGGGCAGGGTTGGATTGTCCTTGGCGGTCAGGAAGGCGGCCAGGGTCAGCTCCCGGTACGATAGCAGCGCGACCCAGATCCAGGCGTAGAGCGTCGCGGGCGCCAGCAGCGGCACCAGGATGTTGCGCAACACGCCGAACGGGCCGAGTCCGGAGACGTACGCGGCCTCGTCCAGCTCCTTGTGAATCTGCAGCAGGGCATTGTTGTAGACCCGCGTCGGGAAGCTGATGCGCGCGATCACGAAGACCACCAGGATGATGTACACGGTGTTGTAGAAGGGGATGGACTCCGGAATCCAGAACAGCGCGATGACCAGGATGGCCACGGAGAAGATCAGGTTGGGCACTGCGTGGGGCAGGAACGCGACCATGTCCACCAGCCACGCGTAGCGGAACCCGGAGCGGATCACCACCCAGGAGATCGCCAGTCCGATGAACATCAGGATCGTGGGCACGGTCAGCGTCAGGATGGCCGTGTTCTTGGTGGCCAGCCAGAAGATGTCCCAGGGGATCTGCCGGAAGTTCTCGAGTGACACAAAGGCCAGCGCCTGCATGGAGAACGGCTGGAAGTAGGGCATCAGCGAAGCCCACACCAGGGCCAGGAACGGGAACACGATGCCCAGGCCCAGCTTGATGCCGATGAACACCCAGCCCGCGATCCACCACCGTCCCAGCGGGACGATGTTGGGACGGTAGCTCTTGCCGGTGACCACCGTGTAGCGGTGGGAACGGCTGATCACCTTCAGGTACCACCAACTCAGCAGCAGCCCCACCACGATCATCAGCACGCTGGCGGCGCCGACGATGCTGAAGTTCGGCGGGCCTTCCTGCGGGTCGGCCTCGTTGAAGACGAACGTGCTGAAGGTGAAGATGCGATTCGCCATGCCGATGATGGCGGGGACGTCGAAGGAGGCGAGGCCGATGGTGCCGATATAGATGCCCGCCGCCAGAATGCCCGGCCACATGAGAGGCAGCGTCACGTGCCAGATGCGCTGAGGAAAGCTCAGGCCATGGATCTGCGCGCTTTCCTCCAGGGCCGGGTCCATGGCGCGGAACGTGGCCGCCAGCATGATGAACGCCAGCGACGAGAGCCCCAGGCCCGAGATGAATCCCATGCCCGACACCGAAACGATGTTGATGGGTGCGGAGTCGATGAACGGCAGCAGGTCCATCAACCAGTGATTGACCGTGCCGATGCGCGGATGGAACATGAACAGCCAGCCCAGGGCGCCGAAGGTGCCGGGGATGATGGCGCTGGCGGTCATCAGAGGAAACACCAAGCTCCGCCCGGGAAGGTCGGTGCGCTCGGCGAGCCACGCGATGGGCACGGCGAAGACCAGGGCGACGAACACCGTCACGGCGGTGAAAATGGCCGTGTTGTACAGCGCCCCGTAGACGAAGGGGTCCAGGTAGAGGTCGCTGAAGTTCTTGAGGGTATAGACGGAGGAATCCAGCGGATCCTGGAAGGCGATGTCCAGGATTACCGCCAGCAGGACGAGGACCACCGACAGCACCGCGCCGGTGAACGCGATGAGCGCGAAGCGCGCGCCCAGGAAACGCCCCAGGCGCGCGCCCGCGGGTTTGTCGAGTGTTACGGTCGTGTCCACGAAGCTGGCCTCATCGCGGTGCGCCGCCGCACCGCGATACGGTCATTCCCGCTAATCAGGATGTGACCCAGCCTACTTCTTCTGACCCACCAGGATTTTCTTGTACTCGCTCTTCCACTTCTCCACCGTCGGCTTGACCTTCATGTAGGTCGGGATGCTGATGTACGGCGGCGCCACGCCCCGGTCCTTCAGGTCCTTGGCGATCTTGTACATGGTGTTCTCGGGATAAAAGCTCGTATCCGCCAGTTCCCACTTCCGGTTGAGCGCCTGTCCCTCGGGCGTCTGCATGAACACCATGAACAGCTTTGCCGTGTTGGGATACTTGGCCTGCTTCAGGAGCCCCATGTACGAGTGGGTCAGATTGCTGGTTTCCTCGATGTAGGCCATCTCCAGCGGTGCGCCCTTGGCCTGACCCTTCCAGACGTTGTTGGCGCTGCACATCATCGCCAAGCCGACGAACTCGCCGCTGGCGATGCGGTTCTCGTCGCCGCAGCCGATGAGACCGACGATGTGTCCCTTCTTGACCATCTCCGACAGCAGGCCGCGGATGCGCGCCGCCTTTTCCTCGTCGAAGGTGCCCTGCTCGCTCACGCTGGCGCGGTCCCACACCGCGGCGTAGGTGGTGGACGCCAGCTTGCCCTTCCAGAAAGGATCCAGCAGGTCTTCCAGCTTGTTGGGCACCTTGTCCTTGGGCACCAGCCGCGAGTTGTAGGCGAAACCGCCGATGCGCGTGTGCTCGGGAATGGCCCCGCCCCCGGGCACGATGGCATTTTCGGGCAGGCGCGGATAAAGCTCCCGCCAGTTCTTGACCTCCGCCAGCATGTTGGCCTTGAGAAGGCGTGGGATCGTGGACTGGGTGCCGTTGAACACGTCCGTCGAGGGTTGCCGGCCGGCCTTGGCTTCTTTCATCAGCCGGGCCGCGAAGCGGTTCTGGTTGGGGAAGTCGACGTATTCCCACTTCACGTCGACGCCGTACATCTTCTTCATCGCCGCGACGGCTTCCTTCCTCGCTCGGACATCGTCGATGATGGCATGGGCAATGAGCGTCCCGCCTTCGGCCTTGGCGGCCTTGATCAATTCGTCGAGCGCGGCCGTCCGGTCGGCCGCGGCGGCCGGGCCGGAGCCTGCCGCCATGACAAGGCAAAGCAGCGCCGCGACGGGCAATGCCCTCATGGTTCCCTGACGCAAGTTCTTCATGGGTTCCTCCTTTTTGGGCCAAGCCAAGCCCCCCGTTTTCCGGGGGATGGCCGCCGTAAGTTCAGTCCAGCACGATGTTCTGCCCGCGGCCTCGACGCACGGCTTCTTCGTAGGCGAAGCTCGCCAACGCCACGTCACTGTATCCTCCCTGGGACTCCCTGAAAACCGCGATGCCGCCGTCCAGGCCCGGCGGCGGACCTTCAAGGGTCACCAGTTGACCCAGTTCCATGACGTCGTCCCAGGCGATCCGTTCCTCACGCGAAAGCCGGATGAGCGGCTGGTCGAGCCGGGTGTCGTAGTAGCCCAGCTCATGGGCTTTGCTCGACACCACGATCAGCGCCGCCCTGAGATAGGTATCGTCGTCGAATTCGTTGGGACGGCCGCAACCGAAGACGGGTTGTCCCGGCCGCAGCCACGCGCCGCGCAGGGCCGGCTCCGGGGAGTTGGTGCTTACGAGCACGAAGTCCGCCCCGGCGAGAGCCTCCCCAGGGTCGGAGACCGCCGTCACGTCCAGGCCGAAGTCGCTCGAAGCCTGACGCGCGAATGTCTCCCGCCGCTCCGCGCCGCGGCTGTAAACGCGCACGCGCTCGATGGGTCGCAGTCCCGCGGCCGCCTGGAGCAGGGAAGGGGCGAGCCGCCCGCTGCCGATGAGCGCGGCCGACTTGCTGTCCGGCGGAGCGAGGCGGTCCAGCGCCAGGCCCACGGTGGCGGCGATGCGGAGTTCGCTGAAAGGGTAGTTCATGAGCGAGAGCAGCCGCCCCGAGCTCATCTCGTAGAGCAGCGCCACGGCGTCTCCGCCCGTGGGACTCAAACGGACCCCCACCCGGTCGGGCCCGTCGAGGCCGCCCGCCACCATCCGAATGCCGCGGTCCATGAGCCGTAGCGGCGGGATGGCCCTGACCTGCCCGTTGGCCTGACCGACGTAGGTCTCCTCAAGCACCGCCATGGCGGTCTTCAGGTCGATGAGGTCTTCCACCTCGGAGCTTCTGAGCAGGACGGTCATGAGATGGCGCTGCCTCCAATGCCTTGCACCGCCAATGCGCTCACCATCTTCCTTCACGCGAGCCGCGGGCTCAGTTCCTCGAAGATCAGCCGGGTCTGTTCCGCCGGATCGTCGGACGCGATGCGGATGATCAGCGCGGTGAGGCCGCAGCGCGCGTATCCCCGCAGCCGCTCGGCGCACTCGTCCGGTGTTCCGAAGATGGTCAAGTGGTACTCGAGCCTGGCCTTGGGCTGGCGGAAGAAGGCCTCCATCCAGGCCCAGCCGTCGCTACGGGCGGCCTCGCCGTTCCGGTCCATGCGCAGCGTCGCGTAAAGGGCGGACGCGCCCACGGCGCCGGGCCGGCCGCAGGCGCCGGCGTATCGCTCGATCTTGCCGCGGTTCTCGCGGAAATCGTCCAGCGACGAGACCAGGGTTACCCAGCCGTCGCCGAGCCTGCCCACGCGCTTGAAACCGGCGTCGTTCCGGTCGGCCGCGATCCAGATGGGGATGCCTGGCTGTTGCACCGGCTTGGGCAAAACACCGATTTCCTCGAAGCGGAAGTACTTGCCCTCGTAGGCGAAGGACTCCTCGGTCCAGAGCCGCCGCATGAGCGTGATGGTCTCGCTCAGACGGCCCGCCTTCTCGCCCGCGGGCACGCCGCACGCCACGAACTGACGCTGGATGTAGTCGCGCATCGGCCCCACGCTGACGGCCAGGATCACGCGACCCTGGGAGATGACGTCCACCGTGGCCACGGTATGGGCGAGGAGCACGGGGTTGCGCAACGCGCCGAGGAAGGGCACGGCGCCGAGCCGTATGCGCTCGGTCTTGCACGCCAGGGCGGCCATGGTGGTGAGGGCGTCGCCCCGCGCGCGGTTGAGGATCGTGACGCTGTCCCCCAGCCAGATGTGGTCGTATCCCGCTTCCTCGGCCTGCTCGGCCTGTTCCCAGAGCGTGTCGAAGGAGGCCGGACCGTCGTTCCGGATGAGATCGCGCGTGTGCAGCAGCAGGCCGAATTCCATGAGACTCGTGGGTTGCCGTTACAGGTCACCATGTCCCGTATTCGTCATTCCCGCGCAAGCGGGAATCCAGGGGTGGTGGCGGGGTACTGCAGCCGCGTTTCCCCGCCTGACCCCTCCTGGATTCCCGCTTGCGCGGGAATGACGAATACGGGACACGACACTAGGACACCGTGATCAGATCGAGCTTGCTGGACCCCAGCCGGCGGGCGCCGTCCTCGGTTACCAGCACGGTGTCGCCGATGCTCGTGTGGTCCTTGCCTTCGGCCATGCGGATGCGCGGCTTCAGGATGAACACCATGCCGGCGGCGAGCTGGATCTTCTGGAACCGCTCCACGTCGGCGTCGCCCATGAGCGCGGGTCCGTCGTCCCCCAGGCCGCGGGCGTGCATCATGGGGTGGCTCCACATGTACCTGCCGTCGCCGTGTTCCTCCACCGTCTTCATGTACGTGTCGAACAGCGTCCCGAACGTGACCCCGGGTTTCATGGCGCCGAGGATCGCGTGGAAGCACGCGCACGAGATGTCCATCAGCTCGCGGAACGTCGCGTCGGGTTCACCCAGCAGCATGGGGCGCACGGCCTGCGCGGCGTAGCCGGCGTACTTGGCCTCGATCTCGTTGACGATGCGGTCGCCGCGCCGGATGACGCGGTTCGTCGGGACGAAGGAGCTCTGGTTTTCGCCGGGGCCCGAGCCCAGGAAGAAGAGGGTCGGCAGCTCGCCGCCGTTGCGCAGCATCACGTGGGCCATGTCCGCGTAGAGCTCCTTCTCGGACACGCCTTCCCGCGCCCCTTCGCTCATGGCTTCGATCATGCGCTCGATGATCTCCATGGAGCGCTCCATGCAGCCGATTTCCTCGGCGCTCTTGATGGCGCGCACTTCCTGCATGACGCTCGTGGCGTTCATCAACTCGGCCTCGGGAAACGCCTGCCGCAGCGCCTCCACCGTGGTGTGGGCGACGATGCCGTCCGGGGTGCGGATCAAGCCCGAGAGTCCGGAAATGCCCAGGCGGCCCTTCTTGAAGCCCAGCTCCCGCAGCCGTGCCACCGCGTCCTCGGCCCAGCGGTTGCGTCCGTCGCGCACGTCCTCGACCCAGTTCTGCACCCGCTTCCACCAGTTGGCGCGATTGAACACGTACGCGGTCAACGGCCCCTCGGCCGGAAAGACCGTGAACACCTCCGTGGCGAACCCGCCGATGCCCGTCACGTAGCGGGAGTCCGCCATGACCTGCTCCCAGCGGCTGGTGTTGGCCGGCAGCAGCAGCACGTCCAGCCCCGCCTCGGCCATCTTTGCGCGCACGAGATTGTGCCGGCGGTCGCGTTCGGCAAGGGAGAGAAAAGGAATCAGTTCGGTTTCGGCCATGGTTTCGTTCTTTCGCTGCGCGGAGATTATTGGAGCGCGCCCTTCGACGGCGCGCGCGATGCCTGTTCCGAGCCCTTCAAAGGGTTCGGGAACAACGGCAACAGCGGATTATAGGCCCCTCGAAGTCCGTGTCAACCGGGATATCAACCGCGCCTCGGGTTCGCCGCCTCCCGGGCCTTGGCCTCGGCCAGCGCGGGCAACTCCTCGAAGGAGACCGCCTCCACCTCGAACGCCGTGCCCGCTTGTGGGCCGGAGGAGTCCGCCTGGGGGTGCATCGGGTGGCGGAAATAGAAGACGTAGCGGAGGAAGCCCTCGCCGCCGGTGATGCGATGGGCGATGCCCCGGGGCACGTAGCCCATCTCGCCGGGATCCAGCTCGTGCACGCCCCATTCGGTGTCGTTGGTGGCGTGCCCGCGAAACTGGAACCAGATCTCGTCATCGTCCATGCCCCGGTGGAAGCCGTTCTGCTGTCCTATGGTGTTGTAGGTGTCCGTGCGAAAGTCCTCGCTCTCGTACTGCTGCGGGCCCGGCCCGCCGCCCTTGCCGGTCATTCCGGTGAAGTAGTCGAACACGCGCATCACCGTCACCTCCCGGCTCTTGCCGCGCTCGAAGGTGACGCAGCCCACGAGGCTGGCGTGGTCGCGCTCGATGACGATGGGCTCCAGCGCCGGGTCCCAGAAATCCGTGACTTCGAGGATACGGCCCGTGCGCGGCGGGATGGCGACGGTCTGGAGTTCAGGCGGCTCGCCGGCCGCGCGGACGTGGAAGTCCGTCCGCGTCAGCGGGTTCTCGGGGTCGAGGGTCGTACGCACGGGCTTGTGCACCTTGACCACCAGTTGGCGGCAACCCGGCGCCCCGATCATCCGGTACGACACTCCGGCCGGTACGTGCATCGAGCGCCCTGGCGATATCTGGTACTCGCCGAACTCCGTCTCCGCCGCGGCGTTGCCCGTGAACTGGAACACGAGCACGTCGTAGTCCGCCGGGCGGTGGAAGACGGGCTCCGGCCCGTCCAGCACATGGGCTTCGATGATGCCGTCCTGCCCGTGCCACAGCACCGGCGGCTTCACGCCCGGCCGGTTCGTGGCCCCCTTCACCAGGTCGAACGGCTTGATGCGCGGCATGGGGCGGCCGCCGCTCCGTTGCGTGCCGATCAGCTCGTCCTCGTCCCGCTTGAACCAGATGGGCCGGGGCGAATCCCAGTGCGTCATGAACTCGAAGAACTGCTTGCCCATAATAGATGGCCTTTCCTAGTGTCGTGTCCCGTAAATTCCTGGCATAATTTGCTGGTTGTTTTCGCCGTCGGCTGCGTTGCGTCACCCCGGGCCTTGACCCGGGGTCTTCCTCCCGTGGTGCCCGCCACTGGGGGGCGACCGCAGGTCGCCCCTACAAGTCATCGCGCGTTGCCGACGACGAAAAATCCTGCGCAACTCATGCCAGGAATTTACGGGACATGACACTGGTCGCTCGCGCTTGCCGAGGCACCTTCCGAACGTCATTCAAAGAGCCGCTGTACGTTGACAACCGTCACTATCTCAACAACGGTTGGCGACGGTCAACCGCGTCTCCGCATCGTATCGGCCCACTCCGGCGCGGGGACAGGCGCGTCTTGTGAGGGGCCGGTCCCTGGTGTATGAGTCCGCCATGGCGAACCTGCGTTTGACGCTCTCCTGCGGCGACTACGACCGTACTCGCTTCCTTATCGAAGGCAAGGTGGCCACCCCCGGGATCGACCTGGAGGTGATCCCCCTCGCTTCCCCCGAGCGCCATGCCCGTTTCACCCGCGGTCTCGAGTTCGACGTGTGCGAGCTGCAGATGGGGGTTTTCCTGGGATGGAAGAGCCGCGGCGTGCCGGTGACGGCGATCCCGGTGTTCCCCCACGTGAAGTTCTGTCACGGCGCGGTGGTGGTGCACTCCGAGGCCGGCATCGAACGCCCCGCGGACCTGCGCGGCAAGCGCATCGGGCTCCAGGCCCACTTCAATCCCATTGCCGTGTGGATGCGCGGCGTCCTCAAGCACGAGCACGGCGTCGCTCCCGGCGAGATGCGGTGGATCACCAATTCCAAGGAGCAGGTGTCGCCCTGGGAACCGCCGGAATGGCTGCACGTCGAGCAGGCTCCCGCCGGCCGGCGCGTCACGGAGATGCTCGAAGCGGGCGAGATCGATGCCTACATGCTGCCCACCATCGGGTCGGCCTTCCGCGCCGGCGAGAGCGTGGGGCGCCGGCTCTGGCCCGACTACCGCGAGGTGGAGGCGGACTACTACCGGCGCACGGGCATCTATCCACTGCGCCACACCGTGGTCATCAAGGACGAGATCCTGGCGCGGCATCCCTGGGTGGCCGAAACCCTGCTGCAGGCTTTCGAGGAAGCGAAGGTCCGCGGTCTCGAATACATGCGCGATCCGCGGCGTTCCTACCTGGCGTGGTACGGCGAAGCCATCGAGGAAGACGAGAAGGTGCTGGGACGGGACCCGTTCCCGTACTCGGTGGAAGCGCAACGCCACGCGCTGGACACCATGCTGCTGTTCGCGTCGGAACAGGCGGTGACCACCCGCCGGCTGAGCGTGGACGAGTTGTTCGCGCCGTCGGCGTGACCGCGCGGGAGCATCAACTAAGCTGACTGGGGAAAGAACTTGAGGCGCTCCTTGGGCAGGGTGACATAGACCTTGTCGTTGACGGGCGCCTTGTCCATGGTCTTGACCTGCAGCACGGTCGCGGACACGCGCACCTCGTGAACGAACAGGTCGCCGAGGTACGTGCGCGATACCAGCTCTCCGGCGAACTCGTTGTCCCGGCCGGTGGGCGCGGGGCTCAACTCCAGATCCTCCGGGCGGATTCCCAGGGTGCCGGTGAGGCCCGGCCGGTCCGGCCGCGAAGTCTTCAGCGTCCCCATTTCCGTCTCCACGGCTCCTCCGGCCTTCGTTTCGCCTTCCAGCCAGTTGATGGAGCCGAAGAACTCGGCCACCACGCGGTTGGCCGGTCCCTCGTAGAGTTCCTCGGGACTGCCCACGGACACGATGGCCCCCAGGCTCATGACCGCGATACGGTCCGCCACCACCATGGCCTCCACTTGATCGTGGGTCACGTAAAGCACGGTGATGTTGAGGCGCTTGGCCAGTTCGCGGATCTGTACCCGCATCTCCTCCCGCAGGCGAGCGTCGAGGTTGCTCAAGGGCTCGTCCATGAGCAGCAGCTTCGGGTTCACGGCCAGGGCCCGCGCCAACGCCACGCGTTGTTGCTGGCCTCCGCTCAAGAGCGGCGACGGCCGCTCCGCGTAGTCCTCCAGTTGCACCATTCTCAGCGACTCGTGGACGCGATCCCGCACCAGGGACTTGTCGATCTTCTTGCGCCCGCGCGTCAGCGGCAACGCCACGTTCTGGAAGACCGTCATGTGGGGCCAGATGGCGTAGGACTGGAAGACCATGCCGATCTTCCGGTCCTCGGGCGGTGCGTAGATTCCCCGACTCGTGGAAAAGACCGTGGCGCCGTCGATCGCGATGTCGCCGCCGTCGGGCGTTTCCAGGCCGGCCACGCAGCGCAGGAGCGTGGTCTTGCCCGAGCCGCTGGGCCCCAGCAGGACGAAGAACTCGCCCTCCTCGACCCCTTGCGTGACGCCGCCCAGCGCCACGACCTCGTTGCCGCCGACGCTGAAGATCTTTTTCAGTTCCTTGACCTGGAGCATGAGGGCCTCCGGAAGGGTAGCTTAGCCGATCGGATGACGCGCCAGGAAGTCCTCCAGCGCTTCGATGGCGCCGGTGCCGTCCCAGAAGGTCATGTGGCGCACGCCCGGTATGAGAGCCAGTTCCGCGCCGGGGGTCGCCTGCCCGAGCCGCCGGGCCGTGTCCACCGGCGTGCTGCCCTGCCGTTCCACCTTATCGTCCTCGCCGCACAGCACCATCGCCGGCACGCTGACCTGTGGCGCCATGGCCAGTGCGTCCCAAGTGAGGCGCGCGCGCTCATGGCGGCGGAACATCTCCACGGTGGACTGGCCGGACCACAACGCGTCCGCGAGTGCGCCGGCGGCCGCTCGGTTGGCGTGATAGAATGTCGGGTTGAAGGCCATCCCGTCGTTGTCCACGTGGGACTTGATGTACTGCTCGAAGCCCATTTCCTGAATCTGGGCGTGGGTTCCCGGTGACACCTCCCGCGGCTTGCCGACCAAATTCCGGGAGCCCGGGCCGGTGGCTGTCATGGTGAGCGTGGCCACCAGGTCCGGACGGTCGATGGCCAGGGCCTGGAGGATCTGGCCGCCGATGGCAAACCCCACCACGTGGCAGCGCGTGATCCCGAGATGTGCCAGCAACGCCGCGCAGTCGTCGGCGAACTGGCTCACGGTGTAGCCGTCCTCCGGCGCGCTGCTGCGGCCGGTGCCGCGGCAGTCCATGATGACGGTCTCCCAGCGCCGGCTCAAGGCCGGCACCACCTGAAGCTTCCAGGGATCCAACGGCCACCAGGAGGCCGGCACAAACAGCACCGGCTCTCCCGCGCCCTCCCTCTCATAGTAGATGTCCACTCCATCCAGCTTCGCTAGCGGCATTTCAATCTCCAGTTGTTCGTTTGTTTGGGCGGCAGCCCGCCAGCATACCCCACGTTCGCTCAAGCCCCGCCGACGATAAGACACGCAGGGCAGGTGCGCAACCCTGGGCGCAGAATTCTCCGGCGCCCCGTAGTCGGAACACACGCGTGCTCAGAGCGGCGGTAGGGGCGGCCCGGAAATCTGTTGACGGTGGGCGGACGTAAGCCTTGATCCCTGTCAACTACTCGTTTCGCGCGAAGCAGAACGGTGAAAACCATGCAGGGCCGTCTCCAGATTTCCGGGCCGCCCCTACCGCCGCGCCGTACCGGAACCTAACCCTCTAGTCCGGGCGTACTCCACCACCCCGCGCATCCGAGCGCAGCAGCTCCAGGATCTTCCGCCGCGGAAACCCGTCCGCGCGCCGCCCCTTCTTCGCCTGATAATCCCGTATGGCCGCGCGCGTCTTCGAGCCGATGATCCCGTCGATCTCTCCGATGTCGTATCCCCGCCCGGCCAGCAGGCGTTGCAGCTCCTTGCGCTCCGATTCGGCGATGGGCCCGACGCCGTCCGGCCAGGCGAGGGCGGATTCCCCGCCGCGCAACCGGTCGGAAAGGTGCCCGATCGCCAAGGCGTACTTGTGTGCCGGGTTGTAGCGCATGATCGCGCGGAAGTTCGCGCGCAGCAGGAAGGCGGGTCCCTGGAGTCCCGCCGGAAGGTCGAGGAACGCCCGCTCCCCGGGATGCGGGAACGCGCCACCACCGGCCCGCCGAAGTCCCAGTTCCTGCCATTGCCGGATGGTCCGCTCCCCCTTCTTGCCGGCGAGTCCTGCGTCGAACCCGTCCGGGAGGACGACCCTGTGCCCCCACGGCCTCCCCACAACCCATCCGTTGCCGCGCAGATAGTTGGCGGCGGATGCCAGCGCGTCGCGCGGGTTGTCCCAGATGTCGCGCCGGCCGTCGCCGGTGAAGTCCACCGCGTAGGCCTTGTAGCTCGTGGGGATGAACTGCGTGTGACCCATGGCGCCCGCCCACGAGCCGGTCATGCGTTCGACGGTGATGTCGCCTGCCTTGAGGATATCGAGGGCTGCCAGCAATTGGTTGCGGCCGAACTTCGCCCGGCGTCCCTTGTAGGCCAGGGTGGAGAGCGAGCGGATGACGTTGCGCTTGCCGCGCAACTTGCCGTACAGCGTCTCCAGGCCCCAGATGGCCGCCAGCACGTGGCGGTCCACGCCGTACCGCCCCTCGATTCGTTCCAGGTCGGCGGCAAACTCCGACAGCTTGACGCGGCCGTCGTTCACGCGCGTGTCCGTGACCACCAGGGCCACGTACTGGGATGCTGGCAGCACGAACTCCGGCTGCCGGTTGTTCTTCTCGATCACCTCCGGGTCGGGAGTGAGGCCGCGAAACGCCCGGTCGTAGAGCGCTTCCGGGATGCCGCGCCGCAGCGCCACCGAGCGGAACTCCCGCACGAAGGACCGGTAGGCCGTCTGGTCAGGTGTGAGTGGCTGAGCCGGGGAAGGGGACGGCGCGCCGAAGGCGGCCACGATCGCCGAAACGAGGACCCCCAGGACCGGGCCTCGGCGGCGAAAGCACTTCACGGTCGTGCGCCGTTTCATGAAGTATACGGGCCTGTCCCCCGACCTACGTGAACAATCTTACGATGATGGCGGTGAGGCCCAGGAGAATGGTGAGCGCCCCCAAAACCATCTTGCTTTCGAGCTTAGAGATGTCCGCCTTCGTTGCCAAGTGCGGCAGAGTCGATTCGAAGGCTGTCTCGAGCCGGGAGATGTCCGCCTTCGTTGCCAAGTGCGGCAGAGTCGATTCGAAGGCCGTCTCCAGCCGGGAGATATCCGTCTTTGTGGCCAAGTGCGGCAGAGTGGCTTCAAAGGCCGTCTCCAGCCGGGTGATGCGTTCTTCCGCTCCGTTCGCCATGATCGTTCTCCCTGCGGTCACTTTGACCGCTGTTGCCATGAAAATCAACAGTTATTGAACGAGTGTGAGTAAACTCCAAGGTCTTCACCGTAGTTTGCCCAACGACTTCCTGCTGGCTATATTTGGAGCCGCGTTGCTTCCCAGCTCCGCGCACAAACCTTCAGCGACATCGCACGAGAGGAGATTGCACCATGCCCAGACCGCGCCCCATCCAGTGGCCGGACAACGCCAAGATTTGCGTCACTTTCATCGTTCCGTGGGAAGTGTGGCCGGACAACTACGCCACCCGCGGCTCGCTCCAGCGCGTGAGCCACCCGCTGCCCCCGGAGAACGCCGTCTTCAAGCAGAACATGGCCGCGGTTACCGAGCGCGAGTACGGCGACCGGGTCGGCATCTGGCGCATCATGGACATGTTCGAGCGCCACAACCTCAAGGTCACCTTCCTGATGAACGGCAAGAAGGTGGAGCAGTTCCCGGACGAGGTCCGGGAGTTCCAGGCCCAGGGGCACGAGTTCTCCTCGGAGTGCTACGAGCACGAGTACGCGTTCATGTACACGCGGGAGGAAGAGCGGAAGTCCATTCAGGACACGGTGGCCGCGTTCAAGAACGTGCTCGGCGCGCCGCCCACCGGGTACCTGTCGCCCGGTCACGCGTCCACGGACAACACGCTGGACCTGGTGGCGGAGGCCGGCTTCGTCTGGTGGGCCGACCCGCTCAACTCGGACATTCCGTACACGTTGGAGGCCGGCGGGCGAAAGGTCGCCGTGGTGCCGTACAACGTGCCGGGGTGCAACGACTACTCCACCTACGGCGGCGGCCGCACGCCCCGGGACCTGCTCCAGATCATGAAGGACCAGTTCGACTATCTCTACTGGGAGGGCGAGCAAGGCGCGCCCAAGTTCTTCGCGTTCAACCTGCATCCGTTCGTGTCCGGTGTGCCCTACCGCACCAAAATCGTCGACGAGTTCATCAAGTACGCCAAGGGCTTCACCGACGTCTGGTTCGCGCGCCGGCTGGAGATCGCCAACTGGGTGCTGGAGCAGGGTTACTGACGCGGCGTCCCGTCACGGCGGCGGGGAACGTTCGGATGACGGCTCGGCGCCATGGTGGCGCCAAGCTCGAGAGTCCTGCCGCAGACCCCCCGCGCGCAGTCGCTGAGGAGGAAGGCCGCCGCCGCGGCGATCTCCCCGGCGGATAGGACTTCACATGCCAGGGGCGGGTCTCTGTCTTCGGGATCCGCCCCGGCGAGCGGCGCACCCGCCCCACCCGGTGCCGGAACCGACTCGGGCCGCACTCGACCGGCGGGCGCGGCGCGCCTCCAGAAGGGCGGGGGGGTCAGGACGTTGAGGGTCACCCCGTCCCGGGCGACTTCCGCGGCCACGCAACGCAGCCAGGCCGTGAACGCGGCCCCGGTTGCCGCGCGAACGCTTTCCTCGGCGCTGTTGCGGGCCTCCGGCCATGGAACCATCCACAGCACGCGCCCCCAGCGCCGGCGCCGCATGCCGGGAAGGAGGGCTTCCGTGAGCGCCCTGAAGCGCAGGAAACCGTCGTCGAGCCGGGCGCTCCAGGTGGGCGCTCCCGGGTTGCTCTGACCATCCTCCCGCAAGGTGTGCCGGACGATGCCGAACAGGATGTCGATGGCGCCGAAGTCGCGCGCGATCCGCTCCGCCTGGGCGGCGGCCGACGTTTCGTCCCACGCCTCCAGCGCGTAGCCCAAGGCCTTGACGCGACCCCGTTCCGCGGCCTCGGCCGCGACCCGTCGCGCCGCCCATCCCTTGCGCGCACACACCGCCACGTTCGCGCCCTCGGCGGCCAGCACGTTGGCCACGGCCCGGCCGATGCCGCGAGATCCTCCGAAGACCAGTGCGCTCCGGCCCCCGATGCCCAGGTCCATGACCGTCAGAGGCGGACCAGGCGCAGAAGGCCGTCCAGCGCCACCACCATCGCGTAACGCGCCATCAAGACGACGTAGCGGCCCAGAAGCCAAAAGCACCGCCCCGCCAGCGGAAGCACGCGGTGGTCCGGTTCCATACTATCCATGGGGTCCCTCCATTGCTCTTGGCTCTGCGAGCGCCGCCGGCTCCGGTCCGGCCAAGGCCTGCACCATCTCCGTTTCCCGGCGCACCATGCCGGCGAAGTAGCCGTTGCCGCGAGCGAGTTCCGCGGGCGTTCCCTGCTCGGTGATCTTCCCCTGGGCCAGACAGAGGACCCGGTCCACGTGACGCAACGCGGACAATCGGTGGGCGATGACGACGACCGTCCGCCCCTGCGCCAGCGCCCGCAGGTTCTGCTGGATGCGCAGTTCGTCCTGCTTGTCCAGTGCGCTCGTGGCTTCGTCCAGAATGAGCAGCGTGCGCGCATGGAACAACCCTCGGGCCAGCGCCAACCGCTGCCGTTCACCGCCCGAGAGCAGGCTTCCGCGGGCGCCGATGCGGGTGGCGTAGCCCTTGGGCATGTGGGTGATGAACTCGTGAGCGCATGCCCCCGTGGCCGCCGCGATCACCCGCGGCATCTGGCGCTCGCCCGGCCCCAGCGCGATGTTGTCGGCGATGCTGCGCCGGAAGATCGGATAGTCCTGCTCCACCGCGCCCATGTGCCCGCGCAGCCAGACCGGGTCGATGATGGCGGCGTCCACGCCGTCGAGGAGCACGCGCCCCTCGTTGGCGAGGTAGAGTCGCTGAATCAGCCGGCAGACCGTGCTTTTGCCCGAGCCCGACGGCCCGGCGATACCCAGGGTTTCGCCGGGTACGACGTCGAACGTCACCCCGTCGAGCGCCATCCGGTCGGTGTCCGGATAGCGGAAGCGGACGTTCTCGAAACGGATGCCGCCCTTGAACGCGGGCAGCCGCACCAAGTGGCCGCTTCGGTGCTCGGTCTCCTCGTTCAGCACGGTCCCCAGTTCCTTCACCAGGCCGCGTGACCGGCCGAAGTCATACGCGAACAGGCACAGGCGCATCATGGGCTGGGAAAAGCGCATGTTGACCAGGTTGACCGCCACGAGCTGGCCCAGGGTGAGCTGGCCGTCCAGGACCATGGAAGCGCCGAACCAGAGCAGGCCGGCGGTGGCGAACCGGTTCACGAACTGGTTGTACTGGGTCATGGATTCGCGCAGGTCCTGCGTGTCCTCCTCCGACGCGATCGCCGCGTCCACCTGTTCGACGAGGAACTCCTCTTGGGCCTTTACCTCGTTCATGCCCTTGACGGTCTCGATGCCGGTGAACGTGTCGAGCACCGCCTCGTTGCTTTCCCGCCGGTTGCCGCGGGTCTGCCGGCTCCATCGGCGCAGGGTGGGCATCACCACGAAGGCTGGAGCGATGTAGAGGGGCAGGGAGGCCAGGATGATCATGGACAGCGTCAGGCTGAAGTGCAGCATCAACGCCAGGAAGACGAGCACGAAGAGGATGTCGACGAACACGAACACCACCGCGTTGGTGAGGAACCGGCGCAGTTGCTGCAGTTCCTCGATGCGGGAGAGGGTCTCCACCGGAGTGTTGCGGAGGTAGAAGGAGGCCGGAAGCTCCAACGAGTGCCTGATGAGGCGCGACAGCAGCGTGCGGTCCATGTCCCGCACGGCCCGGCGCAACGCACGGTGGCGTGCCGCGCGCAGCACGGCTTCGAACAGCAGGAAGAAGAACAGGCTGACGATGATGACGTCGAGGGTGGCGGCGCCGCGGTTGGACAGGACCTTGTCGATGATGATCAGGAAGGCGAAGGGGTAGATGTAGCCCAGGAGGTTGACGAAGAAGGACGCCGCCACCAACGGCCCGAAGACAGCCTTCTCGTGGAATACGTGTTTTGCCACCGACGCCAGCGAGAAGCCCGTGTCTTGGGCTTCGGCGGGCTTCGGTTGGATCCCCGCTGGATCGCCGTCAGGCTCCAGGCGCGGTTTCGCCCGGCCGGGGGCCCCCGGACCCCGGCCGCGCGCGGCGCCCGGGTCGCGGTCCTCAAGTCTGTGCTGTGTCGCGGGTGTCATCGGTGCTCACCAATGCGAGGCCTTGCGCCGCAAGCTGCTTGACGAGGTCGCCGGGCGGGTCTGTCGCGGGCGTCAACGCGCGCCATTCCCGGGAGCTCTCCAGGAGTGTGAAGGCATCCGGCGCCAGTTCCAGCACCTTGGGGCGTCGGCGCGCGCGAACCGCCAGGACGACCATGAGCACCGGCCGCTCTGTCACCGGCTCCCGGGACCGGGCGGGCTCGAACAGCGCACGCACGTCGTGGCGGCCCTTCACAAGGCAAGCGCACGGATGCGTGCGATACCAGAAACCGGGCGCCTGGGGTCGCGCCGCCAACGCTTCGCCCTCCATGTCCGCGGGGCGCAGGGTGCGCGCCCGCGCCAGGGCCAGCTCGACGGCGGCCACGTCCGCGGCCCAGGGCGGCCGCGGCGGCTCGTGAGAGCCCGGAGCGAGAAAACGTTCGAAGAAGCGTTCGGCGTCCGGGTAGCGCTCGTAGGTCAGCGGCGGGCACGCCGCGGCGTAGTCGCGGGCCAGGGCCGAGAACCCGTGGCCCAGCAGGGTGGCGGTGCGCTCGAACGTCTGGCGGATGCGCGCCATGCGCTTGTTGTGGGAGAACTCGGCCTCCAAACGGAGCCGTCCCACGTCCATGCCCTGAAGCTCGGGGTCTCGGGCCGCCGACTCGAGGTCGGAGGTGCCGAAGATAAGGGCGGGGCTGGTCAAATGCCGCAGGAGGTGGGTCTGTCTGTCAATAAGCCGGTGCATCGGTCATGCTCCCTTCCGTGGTAACGGTCGCCTTGGCGACGTGGCGGCGGATGCGCGTGACGTCCGCCAGAAGCTCGTCACCCTGCTCGTAGTCGTTGTCGCGTTCCAGGATCACCGTCCGGGGGTGCTGGCGTTCGAGGGCGTACTCCAGCAGGTCCAGTGCTTGTTGCGGCACCGGGTGGCTGTGGTTGTCGGCCTGGAATGGGACGTCGAGATAGGGCCGGCGGATGAGCGGTCCCCCAGCCGCGTGCACGCCGGTGACCACACCCTCGGGCAGTTCGTCGAGAAGGGCCAGCGGATCGACGGCGTGGTTCGAGAAGTTGACGAACAGATTCTCGACGTCGAGCAGCATCTCCACGCCGGTCTCGCGGAACAGCAGGTTGAAGAATTCCGCGTCGCTCATCTCCGCGTCCGGGAAGTCGAAGACATACGAGATGTTCTCGATGGAGAAGGGCACCGGCAAGTGCGCCTGGACCCGTTGGATCTTGGGGATGAGCATGTCCGCGGCGGCGCGGGTCTTGGGCACCGGCAGCAGGTTGGCCAGGTCGATGCCGGGAACCTTGGTCCAGGCGAGGTGCTCGCTGTAGGACAGGATCTTCAGGTCCTCGATGGTCCCGGCCACCGCGTCGAGATAGGCCTCGTCCAGGGGAGCGTCGGTGCCGAGGGAAAGCCCCACGCCGTGCAGCACGAGTGGGACCCGGTCCACCAGATTGCGGATGGCCCGGCGCACGTACTCGCCTCCCTTGATGTAATGGTCCACCGTGACCTCCAGCACGTCGAAGCGGTGCAGGTTCGCGAGCGTCCACTTGGCGATGGGTACACGGAAACCGATGCCGATGAGGGGTGACTGGGATGGAGTTGAACTGTTCATGGAACCTCCCGACTCGAAATGGAATCATGAGCGCGGCGCTTGCCGCGCGCCCGGCACGCGCCGGACTCCGTGGGCGCCGCGCCGCCGTTTTCACGGAGCGCGATGCCCTCACGGATACTAATCGAGAGGTGTTCGCAGAACTTTAGCCGCCGGTTGGTGAAAAACCGCGCGAGCGGTACCGGCATCCGTTACCGAGATGGCACTGCCACCCCGAAGAGTCATTCCCGCGAAAGCGGGAATCCAGGGGCGGTGGTGGGGCACTACAGCGGCGTTTCCCCGCCTCGCCACCCCTGGATTCCCGCTTCCGCGGGAATGACTCTTCGGGGTGGCGCGAGAGGGGCGAGCCCGAGAGAACGTCGAAGGGGAGGGTGTCCGGGAAGGGGCGACCCGCGGGTCGCCCCTTCATTCCTGGTCGGTCCGGTCCAGTAGCTAGCCGTCGGTCTCCATGCCCACGACCCGCGCCGGGTTGCGGGTGCAGACCGTGTGGAGTTCGTCGTCGTTCAAACCGAAGGCTTCCATGTAGCCGCGGATGAGGCGCATGGCCTCCACCGAGTCCGGGAACAAGGGTTCGCCCGCGTCGCTGGACAGCGCGAAGTGCTCGGCCCCGACCTCGCGGATGGTGTTGTACATGATCTGCGGGTCGACCCCGAGAAGCGGCGACAGCTCGTCGAAGGTGAAGTTGAACAGCACCCCCAGCGGCGCCAGCTCCTTCATCTGCTCCACGGACACATCGAGGAAGGGGCTGTAGGGATGGTCGATGACCAGCCGTCGGAGTCCGACCCTGTGTGCCTCCTCGGCGATCTTGAAGATCTCCTTGTGGGTGGGGTGACCGAAGAACAACGCCACGTCCCGTTCCACGCACAGCCGGATGATGTCCTTGACCTCGGGCTTCAACTCGCCGGACTCGTCCAGGTTGTAGCGCCCGTGCTCCAGGGCCTTCTCCCAGGACAGGGGGCCGAGCCACCCCTGGGCGTTCATGTCGTGCTCGATGAGTTCCCGGCGGCTGCCCACGATGTGCATGGTGTTGGCGTGATTGAACACCGGCAGCCACAGGGCGACGACGCCGTCGTCGATGGCCTTTTCCGCCAGCTCCGCCGACACCGGGTCGTCATTCCGCCCGCATACGAAACCGGCGAACAACGCCACCGGGGTGGCGCCTTCCTCGTCGGCCCACTCGTCGAGCTTCTCTTGCAGCGAGCGCACCGCCGTCCCCGCCTTGCCGACGATGGACTTGAAGAGGATGCCCCTCATCTCGGCCCGGGTTGCCTTCTTCACCAGGTCCAGGGCGTCCTGCTGCCCGGCGTGGGCGTGGCAGTGGATGTCGATGGCGTCCTTGACCTTGATGTGGCCCGGATGGACCACGCCGGGCTTGTACTGGGTACGCGCGGCGTAGGAGGTGACGCACCGTTCCTGGGTCGGGGTCGAGACCACGTTGTCGCTCATCGCATTCTCCCTTCTCTAGTGTGGGGGCGCCAATTGCGGCTGCCGCAACCGGCTTGCCGTGCGCCGTGTTTCAGGTTCATAGTAGACCCTCGAAACCCGGAACGGAAGAGGAGGACATGGACGGTTTCGAGCATCTCACCCCGCTTCAGGCGTCGGTGGTGCTGGGCCTTGCGCTCGGCGCCGTCTACGGTGTGCTGGCCCAACGCAGCCGGTTCTGCCTGCGCCGCAGCCTGGTGGGGGAATGGCACGAATGCCTCCCGGCGCTGGGCGTCTGGACCCTGGCGTTGGCCCTGGCCATCGCCGGCACCCAAGGCGCGACGGCCGCGGCGTGGATCTCCTTCGACGCGCACCGGTTCCTGGCCCCCGACCTTCCCGTGGTGGCGGTCCTCGTGGGCGGCGCCCTGTTCGGCGCCGGCATGGTGCTCAGCGGCGGTTGCGCCTCCCGTCTCGCGGTGCTCACCGGCTCCGGCAACCTGCGCTCCGCGCTTGTCCTGGTGGTTTTCGCGGTCGTCGCCTACGCCATGATGAAGGGGGTGTTGGCGCCGCTGCGCGCGGCGCTGGCGGGTTGGACCGTGGATCCCGGCGGGAAGGTGGTGCTGACAGCCCTGCCCGGCGGCGAGGTTTGGACCTGGGGCCTGGCGCTCGCCGCCGCCCTCGTGGCGTTCCGCTCCGGCGCGGCGCCGCGCCACCTGGCCATGGGCGCCGTGATCGGGTTGCTGGTGCCGCTGGGCTGGGTCGGCACCGGCTTCGTGCTCCTGGACGACTTCGATCCCGTGCCGCTCCAGTCCCTGGGATTCACCGGGCCCATGGCGGACACGCTGTTCTGGACCATGGCGGCCAGCGCCATTCCCGCGGGCTTCGGCACCGGTCTGGCCGCCGGCGTGGTGGGGGGCAGCCTTGTCGCCGCGGTTTGCGCGGGCGAGTTCCGCTGGACCAGCCTGGAAGGGCCGCGGCAGACCGGCCGCTACATGGCGGGTGCCGCGTTGATGGGAACGGGCGGCGTCCTGGCCGGCGGGTGTACGGTGGGGGCCGGTCTGTCGGGCGTGTCCACCGGGAGCATCGCCGCGGCCCTGGCGCTCACGGCCATGGCGGTGTCGGCCAGGATCGTGGGAAAGCTTCTCTAACCAAACACCAGACTAGGGGAAGGTCAGGCGCGGACGAGACGCGTAGGGGCGACCGGCGGCGGTCGCCCCTACGTGCTTTTTGTGCACGTCGTATCGTGGATCAGCCGAAGGTGTCCTTGGAGAAGGCCGCGTACCAGCCGAGGGATTCCTCGTAGGTGGCCTTGCGCACTGCGGCACTCTCGCCGGTCTTCGAAATGAAGCCGTCCGTCTTGGCGATCTTCTCGTCGGTGGCCTTGTAAGAGGCTCCGACCTTGACCCCGTCATCGGCGGCGATCAGCGACCAGCAGGTGTTCCGGAAGCGCGCCGGAAAGGCCTTCGATCCGGTCAGCGCCGCACGTACCGCTATGGCGCACACCTTGGCCTGGCTGTTGGCGGAGAACCCGGACTTGGGCATGTCCCCCTGATGGGACGCGTCACCGAGCACGTGGATGTTCTCGTCCGCGCGGCTTTGCATCGTATGCGGCACCACCGGAGCCCAGCCGGCGTCGTTGGTGACCCCGGCCACCGAAGCGATGCGGCCCGCCTGCTGCGCCGGTATCACGTTGCACACGTCCACCTTGGTGACCTCGCCGTCGATCACCACCTCCATGGAACCCGGCCGCACCTCGACCTTGTTGCCGCCGAAGTCCGGGCCGACGCGCTCGATCATGCCCGGGTAATGGCGCTGCCACCCCTCCTCGAAGAGCCCCTGCTTGGAGAACTTCGCCTTGGGGTCGACGATCAGGATCTTCGCCGTCGGGTTGGACTGCTTCAGCGTATGGGCGACCATCGAGATCCGTTCGTACGGTCCCGGCGGGCAGCGGAACGGGTTCGGCGGTGCCACCATGCAATAGACGCCGCCCTGCCGCATGGCCGCGACCTGCGCCTTGAGGAGCTGCGTTTGCGAGCCTGCCTTGTAGGCGTGGGGCATGCGGTTCTGCTGCGACAGGTCCCAGCCGCGCACGGCCCCCTCACGGAAGTCGATGCCGGGGGACAGGACCAGCCGGTCGTAGGCAAGGCTGCCGCCGCCCGCGAGCCCGACCGTCTTCTTGTCGCGGTCGATGGAGACGGCCCAGTCGTGGACCACGTTGATGCCGTAGGCCGACGCCAGGGTCCCATAGGTGTGCCCGATGGACGCGAAGCTACGGAACCCACCGATGTAGAGGTTCGAGAAGAAGCACGTGTGATATTGCCGGCTGGGTTCCACCAGCGTCACGTCGATGGCGCCTTTCGAGTCCTTGGCGATGTAGCGCGCGGCCGTGGCCCCGCCGGCGCCGCCGCCGATCACCACCACTCGCGGGCGGCTTTGCCCGAGGATGGGCGACGCCCACAACGCCGCCGAGGTTGCCGCGGTTGATGCCAGGAAGCGGCGCCGGCTCATGCCGCGGTTCTTGCGGTCCAGTTTTGACATGTTTCCCCCTTCCTCAGGGACCGTCGGCCGGCGTCGCGAAATACGCGGCCAGCGAGGCGATCTCCTCGTCGGACAATCGCTTGGCGATGGTTTGCATGGCCTCATGCGGCCGTTTGCCCTTCTTGTACGCCTGTAGCGTTATCACGAAGTCTTCGACGGGCCAACCCGTGATGGAGGGGATGCCATGCTCGGCTCCATCGGCATGGTGGCACGTGACGCACTCGCCCGAGAGGTAGGCGCCGTATTCGAGATCTCCCGTGATCGTGAGGAGGCGCGGATCCAGCCCGTATTCGGCGGCGGTCATGGTCGGTTCCGCCGCCGGAAGCCGGGAGCCGGAAAGGGAACGCAGCCACGCCACGAGATCCGCCCGGTCGCCCGCCGCGGCCATGCCGTCGTAGCTCATGCGCGATCGCGGCACCGTTTTTCGCGGGTTCGCCACGAAGGCGTCCAGCGTCGCCTCGGTCCAGACCAGGCCGCCGGCCCCGGCCTTGCGCATGGCCGAAGAGTAACGGAAGTCCGGGAGCGAACCGGCGCGGCGGCCGAACAAAGCGTTGAGGTGCGGTCCGATGCGGTGCTTCGCACCCCGGCCGGCCTGATGGCAGCGTTTGCACTCCTGGTAGAGCGCTTTGCCGCGCTGCACGTCCGCGCCCAGGGCCTTGGTGGCGAAAAGAAGGAAGAGAAAAGCGAACGCGAGCAGCGCGAAACCCGCGGGTTTCGTGATTCTCGTCATGCCGCGTGGGGATACGGGAACGTCACGACTTGACCTCGACCCGCCTGTTGACCCGGTACACGGAGCCATCGTCGTCCACCCATTCGAATTCCACGTCGCCCGACTCCTGGACAGCCATCTCGAAACTGAAATACGGGTCCGCGGACACGGCGCGTTCGAGGTCCACGGAGATCGCCTCCTCGCCGTTGTAGCGCACCGCGAACCGGTTGATGATGCGCCGGGGAACGGGTTTTCCGTCACGGCCGTGGCGGAGCCCGGTGTGCATGGGATGGGTGATGCGTGTCCTGACGGTGAAGGGGACACCCTTGGACACCGACTTCGGCAGTTTCACGCGCGGCCTGGGCTTCTGCATTCCATTCACCTGGTGTGCTGCGTCACGAACAAGCTCATGAAGGACGCTTCCGTCGGCTCATCAGCAACCGCCCGCCGTCACCTTGATCGCACGGAAGGTCGTGCGGAACGTGCCGTCGGCCATTTCCGCCACCGCGACCAGCTTCTGGCTCCCGGCCAGCCGGATGCGCGTCGACGCCGTGGGCGTGACCCATTGCCCGAATGTGAACACGGCGACGCCGGGACTCGGGTTGCCGTCCGCGAACAACGCGATGCGCCGGGCACCCTCGGCGGAGACCCGGACCGGCACCGCCCCGCCGTTGTCGGCGATCTCCGGCGCCTCGATGCGCACCCCGCCCTCCAGCGGCAGCGCGCCCTTGGTGAACAGCGCGATGGCGAGCTGCGTCCCGTTGGCCGCCCGCGCTGAGCGAACGGGAAGGAGACCGGACAAACCAGCCGCCAACGCCGCCAGTGCCGCGGCCGCATAGGATAGGATTTCCCTGCGTGTAGCGTTCATCTCCATGCACTCCTATAGTAAACGCTCGAAATCCACAGCGAAAGAGGCGCGCATGAAATACGGTCTGTTCATCATCGGGGACGACGACCCGGAGCTCCGGCTCGACCTCACGGCCTACTACGAGCGGATGCTGGAGCAGGTCCGCCACGGCGAGTCCCTGGGCTACGAGTGCTTCTGGTTCGGCGAGCACCACTTCGACTTCCACGGCGTGATCCCGTCGCCCACCGTGCTCATGTCCGCCGCGGCCACGTGCACCGACACCATCCGCCTCGGCGTCGCGGTGGCGCTGCTGCCCTACCGGGACCCCATCGTGACGGCCGAGGAATACGCCATGATCGATGTCCTGAGCGGCGGCCGGCTCGACTTCGGCGTGGGCCGCGGCACCCCGCCCGAGTTGGTCGGCTTCGGCGTCAAGGAGGACAACCGCGACCTGCTGGTGGAAAGCCTGGAAGTCGTCGAGATGGCCTGGCGCGAGGGGAGGGTGTCCTACCAGGGACGGTTCCATCACATCGACGACGTGTCCCTGAACGTCCAACCGGTGCAGCGCCCGTTGCCGCCCGTGTACTTCGCCGCCCTGAGCCAGGGCTCCTACCAGGTGGCGGGAGAACGCGGCTACCCCATTCTCGGCATCCCCTTCGCGAGCTGCAAGGACATGGCCGAGGTCAAACGCAAGGTGGCCTTCTACAAGGAAACCCTGACCCGGAACGGCCACGACCCCGCTACGCTGGACGTGGGCCAGACCATCCACACCCACGTGGCGGAGTCCGACGCCGCCGCCCGACGCCGCGCCCGCCCCGCCATGAGCCGCTACTACGAGGCGCGCAAGAGCGTGCGTCCGCGCGGCTATGACGAGCTGGATCAGGGGCGCATGCTCATGGTAGGCGGCCCCGCCCGCTGCATCGAGCAGATCGAGGAAATCGCCGACACCGGCTCCAACTACATCATCTTCTCCATGAACTTCGCCGGCCTGGATCAGGCCAGTATCCTGGAGTCGATGGCGATGATGGTGGAGGAGGTGCTGCCGAGGGTTGGCGGGTTATGAGTAGCCCGATCCGGGGAATGTGAGGACGCCCTTGGGCGTTGAATGTTGGGTTTCTTCATTCGGCGCCTCGATAGATCAAGCCAAGCACCAACGCGAAAAGGCCGAACTGCGCGACGAGATACCCTGTTTCCATCACGATGAAGCCGCCTGCGTTTGGCACGTTCTGTTTCGCGACAAAAGCCAAAACATGCGACGTCCAGAAGAACAGCCCCATGAGGCCCGCGAACCGGAAGGCTCGTGCAAACCCGGCACCGCCTGAATGGAACAGTCGATAGATCAATGACAACACCACCCCTTGGATGACAACCGCGGCCAAGCCTACCAGGACATTTGGCTCTCCCGCGAAATAGCCAAAGGTCTGATATTTCTCTTTGAAGAGCCCTAGATGCCAAGCCAATGCCAGGGGGAAAACGATCAGCACATAGCCTGCCGCTGCCAAGACTATCTTTGTCATTGCGAGACGGTCCCTTGGAATGTCTACATCCGTGTTCACTCGCTCCAACTATGGAGATAGCAGAATGGCGTAAGAGGACGTGCGGCGCAAACCGGCCGCGGCTTACCGCATCAGCCCCGGCAGCCAGATGGCGATGGGCGGAAACAGCATCACCAGGGCGAGGGCGATGATGTTGATGAGGACGAAGGGGACGACGCCGCGGTAGATGGCGCCGAGGGTGACGTCGGGCGGGGAGACGCCCTTGAGGACGAAGAGGTTCATGCCGAAGGGCGGGGTGATGAGGGACAGCTCGATGTTCACCATGGTGACGATGGCGAACCACAGGGGGTCGAGGCCGAGGGAGCGGATCACGGGGAAGAAGATCGGCACCGTGATGAGCATGATGGAGATGGGCTCCATGAACGCGCCCATGATGAGGATCACGATCTGCATGGCGGCGATGATGATCCACTGGGACACGGCCAGTTCGGTGGCGAAGGTGGAGAGGCCCATGGCGGCGCCGGAGTGGGCCAGGATCTGGCTGAAGGCGGTGGCGCTGGTGACGATGAGGAGGGCGAAGCCGGAGACCTCCACGGTGCCACGCAGCGACGACTTCAGGATCTCCCACGACAGGCGCCGGTAGGCGATGCCCAGGCAAAAGGCCCCGGCCACGCCCATGGCGGCGGACTCGCTGGGGGTGGCGATGCCCATGAAGATGGACCCCAACACCACCAGCACCAGCACCACCAGCGGCAGGAAGTACTTGAGCGCGGCCATGCGCTCGCCCCAGGACACCTTCTCGACTTCCACCGCGGGGGCAAGCTGCGGCCAGATGGTGCAGGCGATGACGATGTAGCCGAAGAGCAGTGTCGCCAGCAGCAGTCCCGGCAGGACCCCGCCGATGAGCAAATCACCCACCGAGAGTTGGCTGATGCCGCCGAAGATGACCATGAGCGCGCTGGGCGGGATCAACACGGCGAGGCCGCCGGAGGTGGCCAGGGTGCCCACGGCCAGGCCCGTGTCGTAGCCCTGCTTGCGCATCTCCGGGATCAGGATCGTTCCCAGGGTGGCGGAACTGGCCATGCTCGAGCCGCTGCCGGCGCCGAAGGCCGTGCCCGCCAGCACCGCCAGCACCGCGAGGCGGCCGGGCATCTTGCCGAGCCACTTGCCGATGGAGTTGATGGCGAGGGCCGCGAGGCCCGAATGAAGCACCAGCTCGCCCATCAGGACGAATAGGGGCAGGGCGATGAACGCGAAGGTGCCGACGCTGGTGAAGCTGCTCAGCGCCACCGCCTGGAGCGCTCCCGGCCCCACCAGCACGTACAGGAAAACGAGGTTCAGCACGCCGAACGCGAACGCGATGGGGATGCCCGACGCCATCAGCAGCATGAGAGCGCCGAACATGACGACCAGAACGATCCACCACTCGATGATAATCAGAGGCCTCCTTCCCCGGGCGTCAGCGGCGCGGGCGCGCGCGAACCGGCAAGGATCCTGAAAACGAAGCCCAAGCCCAGCCACGCGGCCCCGATGGGGATGATGACCAGCACCGGGAACTTCGGGAAGTTGAGAGCGGTGGAGAAACGGTAGCCGTTCTCCAACGCGTGCCAAGCCACCGCCCAGGCCTGCCACGTCAAGACGACACAGTAGACAAGTCCGAGGATGTCGGTGACGACCCGGAGCCGGCGTTGCGGCGTGGGCCTGAGCCGTACGGTCAGGAGCTCGACCTTGACGTGATGGTCGTTCATCAGGATCCACGCGGCCGGAACGAAGGTGAGGTACACCAGCAGGTATTCGTTCATGTCGATGACCCAGATGGTGGGCGCGTGGAAGATCAGGCGGGCGAAGACGTCGTAGAGAATGGAGACGACCATCACCACCACGAACGCGGCGGAGATGGAACTGAGCGCGCGGTTCGCCTTGTCGAAGGCGAGGCTCAGGGTTTGCAGCATGAGGTGAGTCGCGGCCGGCGGCTGCCGGTGGGCCGCATCAATACGGACCGGCAGCCGCCGCGCTTCACGTCCGGTAGGCCCGGATCAGTTGTAGGGCGCCAGGGCCTTCTGGAGCCGCGCTCCGAACTCGGGCGATTGCTTGAGCAGGTCGGCCCAGTAGGCGTTGCGGGCGTCGGTCAGCCGCTTCTTGGCGGCATCGTCCACCTCGATGACCTTCATGCCGTTGGCCTGCAGCTTCTTGATCGAGTTCTGATCGGACTGGTGGTAGTAGTTGAGGACCTCCGCCTCCATCGCCAGGGACGTTTCCGTGAGCACCTTCTTCACGGCGTCCGGCCACTTGTCCCAAGCCCGCGTGGCGACGTAGATGCCGCCGGGCGAAAGCTGAATGGGCGTGGAGATCATCGCCTTGTAGACGTCCCTTTCACCGAAGCTCCAGGCGTCGTCGGGCGCCCGGTAGGCCCCGTCCACGACGCCGCGCTGCAACGCCGTGTAGAGCTCGTTGGCCGGGATGGTCTGGGGCGAGCCCCCGAGAAACTGGATGGCTTTCGCGTCCTGGGCGCCGGATGCGCGGATCCGCAGGCCCTTGAGACCGTTGAGGTCCTTGATGGGCTTGGCCATGAGGAAGCGGAACCCGGTTCCTCCCACCGTGATGCCGACGAAACGCACGCCCGATTTCTTGGCGTAGGCCTCGTTGATGATCTCCAGGGCACCGCTCTTGCGCAGGGCCTGCAGGTAATTCTTCAGGTCGGTCGGGGCGATAAGATACATGGCCGCGGCTTCAATGGTCTCGCCGACGTAGTAGGCACCCGCGGAGTGGGTCATGTCCGCGATGCCCGTGCGCAGGGCCTGAAGCTGCTCGAAGGCCGGGGCCACCTCGGGTCCGCCCAGGAGCCGGATCTTCACCACGCCCTTGCCGTTCTCGTTCACACGCTCGATGTACTTCTTGTACATCAAGTCGCAGTTGCAGCTCAGCGGCCACGCCGCGATGGCGCGGATCACGACCTCCTTGGCGTCCGCCGGTGGGGCGGCGGTGAGGGTCCACAGGGGCAAGGCCAGCAAGAGGGCGAGTAGAGAGACTTTCGCAAAGGGCTGCGTGCGCATCATAGGCCTCCGGTCTTCGGTTATGTCGTCAGGCAACGGGTCGGCTGTTTCCGTCAGATCGCCTCGTAGGGGTAGCGCTTCACCTTCTCCATGTTCCTGCCCTCGATGCGGATCAGCTTGGTGGTGTCGGCGCGCCAGGGCGAGTGCAGGTCGCCTTCGTTGTAGAGATGCGCCATGCCCGGCTTGAGGGTGTAGGTGTGCAGCTTGCGCGCCTTGCCCTTCTTGCCTTCGCCCGCGGGTTCGACCTTCTCCCAGTCGGTCATCTCGGTCTCGCCGGACGCCTGCCCGTAGATGGCCCATGCCGGGCCGTGGTCGTGCGGGTTGCTGCCCTTGGCGCCCTTGTTGTGGTGCGCCAGGATGCAGAAGCCCAGCTCGGAATCTTCGTAGATCACCTTGCGCTCGGGCTGTTCGTCCTCGACGTACTTGTCGATGAACTCCTGGTCCTTGCAGACCTGTTCCACCAGCGAAACGACCTTCTGCCGCCCCTCGGGGCCGGGCTCCGCCTTGAGGATGCGATGACAGTCAGCGGCGAATTGTTCCAGTGTATGGCTCATGATACGACTCCTCCGGAAACGATATTTCGGGACTTCGTCCCGAGAAAACTCCAACAGTAAAACCCTTCTACGCCCTCGGTCGCGAGGGTGTCAAGCCGGCACGCGTCGTCCGGCATTCCCGGTTTTCGGCGTGGTCGAGGCGGGGCGAGGGGAGGGGTGCAAGGCGGCACCGCGGCTACTCCGCCCACCCCACGATGGGCGTGAACAGGTCCTCCAGCGCCGGCCTCGGCTCCGCCACGAACCCTTGCTCCACGAGGTACTGCATGAACGTTTCCAGCGTGTTGCGGTTGGCCTCTACGCCGTAGGGATAGGGGTCGCCGCCGAACAGCTCGCGGATCTCGTCCATCTCGGCGTTGAGCCAGGGCACCATGTACACCATGGTGCCGGTGAACCCCATGTGTTTCAGCGTCCAGGCCTTGGCCGCCTGGAAGGCCTTGAACATGGTCTCGGCGATCCACGGGTGCCGCGCGTGCAGCTCCTCGCGCATGACGATGGTGTGCATGATGGGGAAGATGCCGGTGGCCTGGAAGTACTCCCGTTCGGCCCGGCGGTAGTCCTCGAACAGCCGGCCGACGGCCGGGTTCGTCCCCAGGGCGTCCGGTTGCCGGGCGCCGAGATAGGCGGCGATGTCACCCGCCGCCAGCAGGTCGTTGATGGACTTGTCCGCCGGAGCCGTTTCGAGATCCAGGTCGCTCAACGGCCTCAGGTCCACCTCGTCGTCCGGCGGCCTCGGCGCGTTCACGCCGCCCTCGATCCAGCGGATGCTGGACAGATCGACGCCGTGGCGGTGCTGCAGGATGCCGCGGACCCACACCGCCGCGGTCTGGCCGTACTCCTGGACGCCCACGCGCTTCCCGTTCAAGTCGGCGGGTTCGGTGATGCCCTGTTCCCGGTTTACGTAGACGTAAGCGTGGCGGAAGAGCCGCGAAGGGAACACCGGCAGCGCGATGAACGGGAACGAGCCGCGCGCGCGCCGGGTCACGTAGGTGGACAGGGACATCTCGCACAGGTCGAAGGCACGGGTCTTCATCATGCGCGTGAAGATCTCCGGCGGCGACTGGATCTGAAGGCAGGTGACGTCGATGCCCTCGGGCCGCACCTCGCCCTTGGCGATGGCTTCGACCCGGTCATACGGCCCGGTGGCCAGGGTCAATGAAAGATTTCCCAAGGTTCTTTCCTCCGTGGTAGGTTCAGGACGAATCCATTCTGGATCGGGGGCGTCAGAGCCGAAAGGCCGAGGCATCGGGCAGGGATCGATGGCTGAATACGAACCGTCGCGCCACGCGCCGGATCATCACGAACTCGTCGGACGGTTGAGCCGCGAGCAGCGGCTCGACCTGCTGCGGCGTTCAAATGTCAAGGGCCTCCTCCACCTCTCGGGCCATCTGGGGGCCCTCGGGGTGACCGGTTCCCTCATCGCGTTCGAGGCGCCCGGCTGGCCGGTCCTGCTGCCGTTTCACGGCATCCTGCTGGTCTTCCTGTTCTGCCTGCAGCATGAGGCGGTGCACAAGACGCCGTTCCGTAGCGCCGGGCTCAACGCGGCCGCGGCCTGGGGCGCCGGAGTCGTCCGTCTGCTGCCGCCGGTCTGGTTTCAACATTTCCACATGGACCATCACCGCTACACGCATGATCCGGCCCGCGACCCGGAGCTGGCCCGGCCGTTGCCGCGTTCGAGGGCCGGTCTCGCCTGGCACATTGCCGCCGGCCCCTACTGGCCCGGCCAGTTGCGCACGCTGGTCGTCAACGCCGCCGGCTTGAACCGCGACGCGTTCGTTCCGCCGCCGGCGCGGGCCGCGGTGACGCGGGAAGCCCGGTGGTTCCTCGCAATCTACATCGTGGCGGCAGGGGTCTCGGTCTTCTTCGGCAACGCGGCGCTGTTGTGGTTGTGGCTCCTGCCCGTGCTTCTGGGCGAGCCTTTTCTGCGCATCTACCTGCTGGCCGAGCACACCGGGTGTCCGCACGTGCCCAACATGCTGGAGAACACGCGCACGACTTTCACGACGGTGCTGGTGCGCTTCATCGCCTGGAACATGCCTTTCCACGTCGAGCACCACGCCTATCCGGCCGTACCGTTCCACCGGTTGCCGGCGTTCCACGACGTTCTGGGGAATCATCTGACCGTCACGGCAAATGGATACACCGCCGCAACCCGGGCCACGACCGCCGCCGTCCTGCGCGGCGGGGCGTGACGGCGGCATGGCGTCCGAGCCCTGTGTATTCCCGCGATCATCGTCCGTTGGTCCCTGAATAACGGCATTTGCGCTCACCTTGCTCCGGATGACGCCGTTTGGCACCGGCCCCTTGCAGCCGTTATGATGCGGTGCACGCGCCACGGCGTCCACGGAATCGGCAGAAGCATTTCAAAGTGCGGCTGAAACCGCAAGGTTCGCTCGATGATCGCCAGCGCAACGTCCGGGAGGTCCTTCATGCAGATGCAGTTCAGTCTTCACAGTCCCAACGGCGGCCTGAAGGAGGCGGCGCGGATCCGCGACCGCGTGGTGCGCGCGGAGCAGCTCGGTTTCGAGGGCATCTATCTGGGCTGCAGCCAGCTCAGCACCCCGGAGCCCTTCCAGATCCTGGCCGTTTGCGCGGTGGCCACGAATCGCCTGAAGCTCGGCACGGCCGTCACCAACATGGTTTACCAGGACGCCACGGTCCTGGCGGGGTCCGCCGCGACCCTGAGCGACATCTCCGACGGCCGCGCGGTCCTCGGCCTGGGCACCGGCGACGGTCCGGTGTACGCCATGGGCCGCAGGGCCACCCGGCTCAAGGAGTTCGAGGAGGGCGTGCGCACCATTCGCGGCATCCTGCAAGGGGGCGAGCTGGTGACCCCCAACAACCGCGTGCGCGTGAACTACCGGATGATGCCGACGCCGGTGTACCTCTCCATGGAGGGACCCAAGGGCCTGCGGCTGGCGGGGCGGGTGGCCGACGGCGTTTTCCTCGGGAGCGGCGTGGAGCCCCGCGCGGTGAGCTGGGCGCTGACGCGCATCGCCGAGGGCGCGGCCGAGGCCGGGCGCTCGGCGGACGAGATCGCCACCCTGGCCTGCGGCATGGTGTGCATCAAGGACGACGGCGACGAAGCGCGCCAGATCGTGCGCCGCCGCCTCGCCAACCGCGCCCACCACAACTTCCAGTCCACCCTCGAGACCGTGCCCGAGGAAGAGATGGAGAGCATCCGGGAGTTCATGGGGGCCTTCGACCAGTCCAAGCCCATGGAGGACCGCTCCGACCCGGCCTTGATCACCGACTATCTCGTACGCCGCTTCGCCATCGCCGGAACCCCCAAGGAGTGCATCACGCGACTGGAGGAGCTGGCGGACGCCGGCGTCCATCGCGTCATGCTGACCCCCGCCCGGCGCGTCTACGAAGAGACCGTGGAAGCCCTGGCCGAGAAGGTGATGCCCGCGTTCGGGGCGTAGCACTGCCGTGAAATCGCCCACGTCATGAGCGATATTCGCCCGTGACGTGAGCGATAGGCACGACTTGCCCCGGCTCGGCCTCCGTGCGGTCCGCCGGCAGGTAAACGCCAAGTCCATGCGATTCTACGTCAACATCCTATCCACTTACTTCCCGGACCTGGACCCGCCCTACGAGGTCTACTACCGGCAGATGCTGGAGCAGATCGAGCTGGCCGAGGAGTTGGGGTTCGAGTGCTTCATGTTCAACGAACACCACTTCCTTGGCTACGGCGGCCTCATCGCCAACCCGGCGGTGATGCTGGCGGCCGCCGCCACCCGGACGTCGCGCATTCGCCTGGGGCCGTGCATCGCCATCCTGAGCGTGCGCCATCCGCTGCAAGTGGCCGAGGACTACGCCATGGTGGACGCCGTCTCCGGCGGCCGTCTGGAGTTCGGCATCGGGCTAGGCAACACGGCCCTGGACTACCGTGTCTTCGAGACCCCGCAGGAAGAGGGGCGGGCGCGCTACCAGGAAGCCCACGACGTCATCGTCAAGGCGTGGACCCGGGAGCGCTTCAGCCACGAAGGCCGGTTCTGGAATTTCGAGGAGATCACGCTGTACCCGCGGCCGGTGCAGCAGCCGCTCCCGCTCATCTGGGTGGCCGGCACCTCGCCCGAGGGACTCGGCTGGGCCGGGCGCCAAGGCTACCACATCATGACCGTGGGCCATCCCCATCCGCCCGACAAGGTGCGCGCCGGCGTGGAGGCGTGGCGAGGGTCTCGCGGCAACGGGACGGAATCCCGCGGACTACCATTGCCAGTACCACCTGCGCACCTACGTCAACGAGAACGCCGCGGTGGCCCGGAAGACCGGCGAGCAGGCGATAGACCGCTACGAAGCGATCTCGCGCATCCAGCGCAAGGCACCGCCACCGCCGGGTTACGTGTACGACTGGGACGGAATGCTGGAGACCGGCCGCAACCTCTACGGTACCCCGGAGCGGTGCATCGAGATCATCCGCAACGCCGCGCGCCACTATCACTTCGACACCCTCACCCACAACTTCAACTTCGGCGGCCTCCCGCACGAGGAAGTGATGAAGTCCATGCGCCTGTTCGCCCGTGAAGTCATGCCCGCGTTCCAATAGCAGGATACTCGACGGAGGCGAACCGACGGCGCGTTTGGCGTCGCCGACCGGTGCGTGGAGTTGTCGCCCTACATCTCTTAGAGATTGACCCGCGCCATGCCGTCGGGCGGATAGCGGTCGCCCGCGGCCGCGCCGGGCGGGAACGCGGTGTCCAGCGCGGCGAGGTCTTCCGCGGTGAGCGCGACGTCCAGGGCCTGGAGGTTTTCTTCGAGGTGAGTGCGCTGCTTGCAGCCGGGGATGGGGAAGACGTTGGCTCCCGTGGCCAGTACCCAAGCGATGCAGATCTGCGCCGGCGTCGCGCGGTGGGCGTCGGCGACCTTGCGAACGGCCGCCACGCGCTCGCGGTTGGCGGCGGCGTTTTCGGCTGAAAAGCGGGGGAACTTGTGGCGCGCGTCGCCTTGCCCCAGCGCGTCGCGGCCACCCACCGTTCCGGCCAGGAAGCCGTAGCCGAGGGGCGCGTAGGCCATCAACCCGAGGCCGAGTTCGTCGCATGCCTCGAGGTGCCCGCCTTCGACGTCCCGGGTCCACAGCGAGTACTCGTACTGCAGCGACACCAGCGGATGGACCTTCATGGCCCGGCGCAGGGTGCCGGGCGCGGCTTCCGACAGGCCGATGAAGCGCGTCTTGCCGTCCTCCACCAGTCGGGCCATGGCGCCCACCGTTTCCTCGATGGGCACGGTGGGATCGACCCGCGACAGGCAGAACGCATCCAGCGTCTCGATGCCGAGGTTCTTGATGCTGGTCTCACAGACCTGGCGCAGCCGGTCGGGCGTGCCGCTGCCCTGCGCCACCGATGAGCCGTCATTGGCGCGGATGGTGCCGGTCTTGGAGTGAATGAACACCTTGCCGCGCAGGCTGCCCTTCAGCGCTTGTCCGATGAGGCGGTGGTTATGCCCCTGGCCGTAGCTGGCCGACGTATCCAGCAGCGTGATCCCGAGATCGATGGCGCGATGGATGGTGGCGACGGACTCTGCGTCGTCGGCCGCGCCGTAGGCCCCGGACATGGAGAAGCAGCCGAGCCCGATACGCGACAGCTCCTCGCCGGTGTTGCCGAAGATGGCGGTTTCCATGGGATGCTCCTGCGCTAAAGGGCGGTTTCAAGCGCGGCGTGCGCGGTGTCCCGGCGTCCTACAGATCCAGCGTGCTGGGCGCGAAGATCTCTGCGAGTTCCAGCTTCCGCGGCGTAAGCTTCTGCTCGAACGAGTAGTCGATGAGCGTTTCGAGCATGGCCGCGTTGTCCTTGATGCCGTAAGGGAAGGGGTCCCGGCCGACGATGGCGCGGGTTTGCTCCAGGTACTGCGTGCCGAAGAAGAGGTCCGACGGGATGGCTTGGGGCAGTTGTTGCAGCCAGTGCTCCTTGGCCCGGGCGAAGGCCGCGTAGAGGTTGAAGGCGAGCCACGGGTGCTTCTCGTACACGTCGCCGCGGATCACGTAGCAGTGATTGATGGGGACGAAACCGTGGGCCTCGACGTAGCGCCGTCCCTCGGCCATCGTATCCGCGAACAGCGGCCGCACCGTGTCGGCGTCGCCCTCCCGGCGAACGTGCGTGGAGCGGTCGATGACGTTGCGCTCGGCGTGGAACGCGCTCAACACCATGGCGGTGTCGAGCTCCCGGTCCACCAGCATGGAGACGAGGCTCTTGTCCTTGGGGATGCGGTGGAAGCGGATCCCCTCCGGCGGGGCGAAGCCGGTGGCGCCGCCGTGGCTCAGCTCCTCGCTGCGCTCCATGTACCAGTCCACGCCGTACTGGGACACGCCGAAGTCGTGCTCCAAGGTGCCGCGGGTCCACAGCGCCGCGGTCTGCTGGTACTCGCCCACGCCGATGCGCTTGCCCGCCAGCTCTGCCGCGTCCGTGATGCCGGAATCCTTGTGGACGTAGAGCGCCATGTGCATGAAGCGGCGCGACGGGAACACGGGGATGGCTACCATGTCGTGTCCCCGGGACTTGGCGATGAGCATCGAGGACATGGACATCTCGGCGACCTCGAACTCGCCGAACCGGAGCTGCCGCCAAAACGTCTCGGAGGGGTTCGAGTGAGTCCACACGAGATCCACCCCTTCCACGGGGACGGTGCCGTCGAGGAGAGGGGCGATGCGTTCGTATTTGGCGGAGACGAGGCTGAGTTGGAGATTCTTCATGTGAGTGTCTGTCCCAATGCAACCGCAACCGCGTGCACGTCCGGAGCTGACGAGTACGCGGTTTCAGCGTGTGTCGGCCGGACCGGAACAACCGCGGTTGAGCGGTCGGCCCGGTCCGGCGCGGTCCATGAACGGCATCGCTACTGCGCCGTCACGCAGGCGGTCAGCACGGACGGAAGCTCGGGCATCACGGGTTCCCAGGAGTCGCCGCGGTCGCGGGTGACGTAGAGCGCGCCCATGCCGCGGTCCTTGGGATCGAAACCGAAGCCGCGGGAGCCGTCGCCCATGGCGGCGAAGACCGTGTCGGGGTCTTCCGGGTGGCGCTGCAGCGTCCACGGCATGTACGGCATCATCTCGGCGATGCCGTTGGTGGCGGTGCGCCAGGTCGCGCCCTCGTCATCGCTCAGCATGATCACACCGTGGGGATTGGTGCTCTCGCCGCGCCAACCCCCGGGGGAGCCGCGCCCGCCGCACACCATCATCCGCGGAGTGTCGCCCGGCAGGAAGAACCAGTCGTGGGTATAGCTGTACTTCTCGGTGTAGCCCCACGGCATGCCGTCTTCCACCCGGCGCCAGTCGCGTCCGCGGTCGTCGCTGCGGAAGAAGCCGCGGGCGCACGACACGTAGTAGCGGTCCTTGCTGCCCGGATAGTTGTAGATGTGGTGCATGTCGAGGTAGTCGATGCCGGCGCTGGCGTCCTCCCAGGTCTTGCCTCGGTCCTCGCTGCGCACGACACCGCCGTGTTCCAGGGTCAAGAGCAGGAGGTTGGCGTCGTCGGGATGGATGAAGATGTTGCACACGTGGGGGAACTGTATACCGACGTACGGGCCCGGGACGCACCACTGGTTCTGCACCTCCTCGGGCATCTGCTGCAGGCTTTCCAGGTTCTCCCAGGTGTCGCCGCCGTCCTCGCTGCGCATGAGCTGCACCGGGCCGAGGCCGGCATACACCACGCGGTCGTCGTGGGGGTCCACCGCGAAGCAGCGGGCGTCGCCGTCGACGACCTTCTTCCAGCTCTTGCCCGCGTCGTCGGTGCGGTAGGCACCGTCGAAGGGCACGGCGGCGAAAACACGCTCGGGTCGGGTCCTGCTACCCGCCAGGCCGTCCACGGTTTGTCCGGGGAAATGCTCGGCGCTCGTCTCCAGCCCACGGCCGCGGTCCTCGTACACGGTGAGCCCGCCGTTGAACGCCACGTAATAGCGAAGTGAATCAGCCATGGCCTTCTCCTCCTGTGAGTCTTTCAGGGGGCGACCGCAGGTCGCCCATACACATACCCCAGCGATGAACCTCATGTAGGGGCGACCCGCGGTCGCCCACACTAGCGCGGCGCTACCAGAATTTCCTCTCTGGGAAAGTGGTCCATGATCTCGGCGCCGTCCTTGGTGACCACCACCATGTTCTCCAGGCGCACGCCGCCCACGCGCGTCTCCCCCTCGCGGCTCTCGATGGCGATGGTCATGCCCTCCTCGAACACCTGCGGGTAGTTGAGCGACCACTGGCGGTTGATGATGGGGATGTCGTAGTTGGTGCTGCCCTGGGTGAGGCCGATGCCGTGGCCGATCTCGCTGGCCAGCACCTCGCACTCCTCGTCATAGCCCCAACTCGTCGCGGGCGGAAAGTGCTTGGCGGCGTCGGCCGTGGTGGCGCCGGGCTTGATGGCGTCGATGACGCCGTCAATGCTGTCCTTGACCCGCTTGTACCAGTCCAGCTCCTGGGCGTTGGGCTTCCGGCCGACGATGAAGGTCCGGTAGGTGCAGGTCGCGTAACCCTGATAGGTCAGGCCGCAGAGCGAGCCGTACAACAGGTCGCCCGTCTGCAGCAGCCGGCTGGACTGATGAAAGCCGCGGTCGAAGGTGCTGGGGCCGGAGCGCCAGCCTCCGGGCGGAGCCGACTCCGCGCCCATGTCGTAGCCCGCCTTGGTGGCGATGCCCGAAAGCTCGGTGTCCCGCACTCCCGGCTTGGCGGCCTCCCAGATGCGGTACCAGACGCCCTCCACGATGGCCGCGGCGGTCTTGAGGCAATCGATCTCGTCGGCCGTCTTGATCTTGCGGATCTCCTTCATCACCAGGCTGAAGTCCACGAGGTTCTTGACGCCGGCGTTGGTGAGGGCCTCGCGTGCGATGCCGTCGAACGCGCTGAAGCCGATCTTCTCGTTCAGAAGGCCGCGGCTCTTGAGTTCGTCGTGGATGTCGGCGGCGAACTGCCGGGCCTCGTCCTTGGCCGCCTCGATGCCGCAGGCCGCTGTAAGCCAGGCCCGCGCCGGGCGCCACTCCTTGATCCAGGGCGCCTGGTCCGGCATCTGGTGGAAGTGGCCGCTGTGCTCGTACATGATCGGGTCGTGGTCGGCGAAAAAGAGGGTGTAGCGGCACATCGGGTAGTTGAAGCCCTTGAGGCCGGTGAGGTAGCGGATGTTGGCCGAGTTGGCTTCCAGGAGCGCGGGGATGCCGTGTTCGCGCATGATCCGCTTGGCGCGCTCGGCCCGCTCCTTGCGCATGCGGTCCGTGTTCAGCCGTTCCTGCCAATCCGATATCTCGTTGCCGTAGATGAGCTTCGATGCGTACTGTGGTGCCATGAAAGAAACCTCCTTTGATGACCGCGTGAATCAGGAGTCTGTCCGATGAAGGCGGGTCCGAAACCCGCCCCTAGATGGCCATATGAGCCGGACCTTGTCAAGGTTCGGCCGGGGTAATAGGATTAGCCAGCAGCCTGTCCGAGTAGTCGAATCGAACTGTACGGGCGACCCGCGGCCGCCCCCAGGCGGCAGCGTTTCGCGGAAGGAGGCGAGGGAACATGAGCAACTACCGCGCCGTCGACGCCGACGGCCACGTGATGGAACATCCCGCCGAGATCAAGGAGTTCTTCGAGCCGCCCTACAACCAATTGCCCTGGACCGTCTACTCCCTGTTCCCCAGCGTGGACGGCTTCGTCCGCGGCTTCTCCCGCCTCACCGAGGACGACGACCCCAACGCCGAGCGCTGGGTGGAGTTTCTCGACCGCTGCGGCATCGAGACCTCCTACTTGTACCCGTCGGTGGGGCTGGCCAGCGGAATGATCCAGGACCGCGACTATGCCGCGGCCATCGCCCGGGCCTACAACCGGTGGGTGCACGCCAAGTTCATGCAGGCCAGCGAGCGCCTGCGCGCGGTGGCGCTGATCCCGGCCCAGAACATCCCGGAGGCGGTGACGGAGCTTCGCGCCGCGGTGACCGAGCTGGGCATGCCCGGCGCCATGCTGCCGTCGGTGACGGCGGCCGGCAAGCATTACGGCCACCGCGACTTCGACCCGCTCTACGAGGAAGCCCAGCGGCTCGGGTGTTGTCTGGCCATCCATGGCGCCGTGAGCCAGCGCATCGGCATCGACAACTCCGACAACCTCTTCAAGACCCACACGCTGGAGCACCCCCTGTCCCAGCTCATCCAGTTCACGGACATGATGACCGAGGGCGTGTTCGAGCGTTTCCCCGACCTGCGCTTCGCCTTCCTGGAGGCGGGCGCCGGCTGGGCTCCTTACATGATGGACCGCATGGACGAGAACTACGAGCGACGAAGGCGCTGGTGCCCGGTGCTGACCAAGCCCCCCAGCGAGTACGTGCGCGAAGGGAACATCTACTTCAGTTGCGAGGTGGAGGAGAAGACCCTGCCCACCGTGCTCCGGCTCGTGGGCGAGGACCGGATCCTCTTCGCCTCGGACTACCCCCACGAGCGCCACAAGGGAGAGTTCTACGGCGACATCGACGAGCTCAACGCCCGCGAGGACCTCTCGGGCACGCAGAAGCACAAGGTGCTCTACGCCAACGCCGAGCGTTTCTACAACGGCTGACGCAAGAAACCGGGACGTGAAGCCGACAGGAGGAGATCCATCATGCCGAAGGTCTCATCACTGGGCCACATAGGCCTGACGGTCCACGACATCGAGCGGTCCAAGGCCTTCTACCGGGACGTGCTGGGCCTGACCGTCAGCGACGAAAGCGACACCGGCACGGTCTTCATGACCGCCCAGGAGCGCCACCAGGAGCACCACGAGCTCCAGTTGCGCCCGGGCCGGGAAGACGGCGGGAACCTGATCCAGCAGATATCCTTCCGGTGCGAAAGCCTGGCCGAGTTGAAAGCGTTCCACCGCGACTTCCTGGAGCGCGGCGTCCCCATCGAGCGCGTCGCCAGCCACGGCAACGCCGTCGGAATCTACTTCTACGATCCCGACGGCAACACCGTCGAAGTCTACTGGCCCACCGGCATCGACTGGCCCCAGCCGTTCCGGAAGCCGGTTGATCTCACCCAAGCCGACGAGACTATTCTGGCGAATCTGACGTGAACGCTAAAGTTCCCTCTCGATACTGCCGAACAGGACAGTAGCGGGAGGAAGACCTTTGGCGAACGAAGTCGATCACCCACATGACAGTCTGTTTCGCAAGGTGTTCTCGGACGTAGGAGAAGCCGCCGGCCTGTTGCGCCCGGCGTTGCCCGGCGTTCTCCGGGAGAGCGTGGATTGGACCAGCCTGAAGCTCCAGGACGGGAGCTTCGTGGACGAGAATCTTAGACAGAGCCAAACGGACCTCCTGTACGAGGTGTCGTACGGCGAAAGCGCCGAACCGGTGTGGCTGTACGTGCTGCTGGAACATCAATCGACGCCGGACGCGCGAATGTCTTTCCGCATGTTGAAGTACTGCTGCCGCATCTGGGACACGAGAGTGCCGGACGAGCCCGGACCATTCTCGTTGCGCCCTATCGTGCCGGTTGTCTTCTACCAAGGCCCCCACGGATGGACTCATTCCACGCAGTTCGCGGACCTGTTCCCCGAGGTTGCGCGGGACTGGCCCTGGGTTCCCCGGTTCGCCCACGTGCTGCTGGATCAGACCAATACGAAACCCAACGAGGTGGAAGGGGGAGCAAGAGGGCGGGTCGCGCAGTGGTTGATGATGGCCGCGCATGGGCGACACGTGGCGTTGGCGATGGACATGGCCGCACAATTGTTGCGCCAGTTGCGCATGGAAAGACGGATCGATTACTTTGAACTGTTCGTATTGTACGTCATGGCGACTCAGGACACCGCAGGGACCGATACATTCGGCGAAGCGTTGCGGCGCCACGGACACGAGCAGGGAGGAATGATCATGTCATACGCTCAACAACTTCTGGCAGAGGGCGAGGCAAAGGGCCGAGCTGAAGGCGAACGCCTCGGACAGTTGAAGACGGTCGAAGGCTTTTTGCGCGCCGGCGTGGGCTGGGACGTGATCGAGGAAGCGACCGGCCTGAACGAGTCCGGATTTATGGCTCTCAAGGAACGGTTGTCAGCGGCGGATGGCGTCACTCCGGGCCCATCACGGTGAAACCGTACGAAACGCTGAACTGATCGACGTCAAGGGCCGTCATTCGTCGTCGAGCATGTCGATGCGTTGTATGATGTTGGGGTTGCCGCCTTCGCGACGGATGAAGCCTTTCAGGTCGCCGATTATTTCGGCGTTGGCGTGGAAGCGCTTGGCCGCACGAGATAACGCACGAGTCGTTTCGTGGTAAAGGGGGGCCGACTGTTCGATGTGGGCAGCGAGGTCAACGTTGCGTTCCCCGGCCGTGTCCAGCGCGGCCAGAAGCCGTCCTGCGGCCGGGTCGTGATCCGGGTCGAGGAAACCAGGGCGCGCCTCGCGGTGCCGCAGCAGCGCCGCCAGCATCCGTAGCGAAGTCTTGAACCGTACTTTGTAACATCTTGCGGGAGCCTTCCTGTTCT
>JAPOPM010000099.1 GCA_026712905.1 Deltaproteobacteria bacterium | reverse complement strand
GTTCGCGGCCGGGAGCCCGCGGCCGGACGTCTTGCTGATCGCCGACACGGTCACCATGGAAGGACTGAAGCGCGAGGGCCGCCTGATGGCCCATGCCGATGCCCCGGTGAGCGCCTACGAGCCGGCCCTCTACGACCAGGAGAAACACTACTTCTCCACCAAGCTCATCACCACGGGCATCGTCTACAACACAAAGGCCCCCATGAAGCCTTCGTCGTGGAAGGATCTCGTCGACGCCAAGGCCAAGGGTCTCGTGGCAATGCCGAGCCCGCTGACCTCCGGCGCGGCCCTGATCCATCTCGCCACGCTGACGGCCCATCCCGAACTGGGCTGGTCCTACTACGACAAGCTCGCGGCCAACGGTGTCAATCCCAAGGGTGGCAACGGGGGCACGTTCCGTGCGGTGGCCGGCGGCGAGAAGCTGTACGGCATGGTTGTCGACTTCCTGCCAATCAGGGAGAAGGCCAAGGGATCGCCGGTCAGCTTCGTCTTTCCGGAGGAAGGAGTGAGCGCGGTCACCGAGCCCGTTGCGATCCTGAGCACGGCGAAGAACCCCGAGGCGGCCAAGGCCTTCATCGACTTCCTGCTGTCGCGCAAGGGCCAGGAGCTTGCGGCGAGTCAGGGGTATCTCCCCGCCCACCCGGAAGTGTCGCCGCCGCAAGGCTTCCCCCAGCGCAGCGGGATCAAGCTGATGGACTTCGATGCCGGCAAGGCGCTCACCGAGGCCGACACCAACAAGAAGCGTTTCAGCGAGGTCTTCGGAAACTAGGGCGAGGGATTATCGCTTGACCCGACTGTGGGGACGGTTTCAACGGGGCGGCGAACACGTGGTGTTCGCCGCCCTTGTTTTGTTTGTCGGCGTGCTGAGCGTGTTGCCCATGGGGCGGCTTCTGCTGGAAGGCATCGCCCCGGGCGGCGTGTTCGATACCGCGGTCCTCGAAGAAGTCCTGTCGGCGCGTTCGACGTGGCGGACCACGGGGCGCACCCTTTTCACGGCCGGCCTGGGCACCATCGTCGCCACCGCTCTGGGCACGGCGTTTGCGCTGGCGGTGGCGCTCACCGACGTGCGCGCGAAAGGGGCTCTGGTCTTTTGCTTCATGTTGCCCTTGATGATCCCGCCCCAGATCACCGCGCTCAGTTGGATACAGCTCTTCGGTCCTTCGAGCCCGCTGCTCAACGCGCTCGGCCTCGCGCCGCCGCCGGGCACGCCGCACCCCATGTATTCGCGCGAGGGCATCGCCCTGCTTCTCGGGATCCAGCACTCCGCGTTGGTGTTCCTGGCCATGCGGGCCGGTTTGCGCGGCCTGCCACGAGAGATCGTCGAGGCCGCCCGCGCCTCCGGCGCCGGCATCGCCAGGGTGCTGCGCGATGTGGTCATTCCCGTGATGACGCCGGCGCTGGTGGCCGGCGCCGCGCTGGCGTTCGTGTCGGCGGTGGGCAACTTCGGCATTCCCGCCCTGCTCGGGATTCCGGCCCGCTACACGGTGCTCCCGACACTCATTTATCAGCGGTTGTCGAGCTTCGGACCCACCATCATCTCCGAGGTCGCGGTGTTGTCGATCATCGTGGGTCTGATCGCGTTTTCGGGCGTTCTGCTCCAGGGCTGGATGTTGCGGCGGCGCGACTACCGGACCATCGGACCGGCGTCCCAACCCCTCGGCTTCAGGCTGGGGAGTTGGCGGCCGTTCGTCGAGGCGGCGAGCTGGCTCGTGATCTTCTTCATTCTGGTGGCGCCCTTGACGGCGTTGATCTCGACCTCGCTGGTGCCCGCCTATGGCGTGACGCTCGCGCCCGGCACGGCGACCCTGGACAACTATGTCGAGGTGCTTGCGCGGCAGGACGCGACGATTCGTGCGTTTCGCAACAGTTTTTTCCTGGCGGGCGGGGCCGCCGTGACGCTGGTGGGCGTCTCGCTGGTATTGGCCTACTTCGTGACCCGGCGGCGCAGCCGCATCCTCGGCGCCCTGAACCTGGCGGCGGAGCTTCCCTACGCGCTTCCGGGGGTCGTCCTCGCCATCGCCGCCATTCTGATCTTCCTGAAGCCGCTGCCGCTGCTCGGCTTCAGCATCTACAACACGGTGTGGATCATTTTCGCGGCGTACCTGGCCCGTTTCCTGACGTTGAGTCTGAGACCGGTGATCAGCGGCTACCACCAACTCGACCCCACCCTCGAGGAAGCGGCGCAGATGGCGGGAGCCACCCTGATGTACCGGCTGGGCACGGTGATGATGCCGCTGCTTGCGCCGATTGCCGTGGCGGGGGGGATCGTCGTGTTCCTGACCGCGTTCAACGAACTGACCGTATCGGCCCTGCTGTGGTCGTCGGGCGCGGAGACGCTTGGTGTCATCGTCTTCAACCTGGACGACGGCGGCTACACGACGCTGGCGGCCGCGGTCGCGGTGGTCGCGGTGCTGGTCGTGCTGCTGCTGATGCTGGCGACGCAGGTGATCGCGCGGCGGCTGCCCCGCGGTGTCCTGCCATGGGAGGCGTAGGGGACGGTTCTACCTGAGAGGGTCGGCCTCGCGGTGGGGTGTCCGATCCTCAATCGGGTCGCGGGGCCGACGGGACGACCCATGCGTCATCGACCGCGATACGCAGTGTTTCGCCGATGGCCGGCGGCCGCCGCAGCCACAGCCGTACCGGTACCCTGGCCTCGTCGGCGGTTGCCTCGACGGCATAGATGCCGCCGCGATAGCTTGTGCGCCGGACGGTGGCGGCAAAGCCGTGACCGTTGTCGGGGCGCAGTGCCTCGGGTCGAAGACAGAGCCGCACCGGCCCCTGCGCGGCGCGGTCGCCGGCCCGTACGGTGCACTCATGGCCGAACACCCTGGCGCGGCCATGGCCTTCCGCCGGGGCATGCATCAGGGTGGCCTCGACGATGACCCCTTCGCCGATGAAGTTCCCCACCATCGGCGTCTCGGGTTCGTCGTAGAGTGTTTCGGGCGCCGCTGCCTGTTCGATGCGGCCGTCAGACATGACCGCGATGCGGTCGGCCATCGCCATTGCCTCGGCCTGGTCGTGGGTGATGTAGACGATGGTGGTACGGGTCTTGCGGTGCATGTCGACGAACTCGTCCTGCATCGAGGCCCGCAGATGGACGTCGAGATTTGCCAGGGGTTCGTCGAACAGGAGGATCCGCGGTTTCATGACCAGGCATCGCGCCAGCGCGACGCGCTGGCGCTGGCCCCCGGACAAATCCGCCGGACGGCGCGCCCCCAGGCTCTCCAACCCGACGGTGGTGAGAGCGTCGAGGACCGGCTCGCGGCGGTCCCGGGCATTGACGCCGGCGACACGCAACGGGTAGCCGACGTTGTCGGCTACGCTCATGTGCGGCCACAGCGCATAGGATTGGAAGACGATCCCCACCCGGCGCCGCTCCGGCGGGACATGGGCGCCAGCGCCCGACATCAATGTCTCGGCGAACAGAACGCGGCCCGACGAGGGCCGCTCAAAGCCCGCACGGGCGCTGCCCCGCAACCGCCGTCCCCCCCTTGCGTGCCCCCGGCGCCAGTCCCGGGCCCCCCGGGGAGCCGGTCCTCGACGCTCTCACCACCGTCGGGTTGGAGAGCCTGGGGGCGCGCCG
>JAPOPM010000098.1 GCA_026712905.1 Deltaproteobacteria bacterium | reverse complement strand
TTCCGACCGTCCCCCCGGTCGAACTCTCCGGCATCAGCTGGACACGAAACCGGCAATTGACCCCGGCCCGGCGGGGCGCTACGGTGACTTTCTCCGAGGCACCAAACTGACTTGAGGACATACGCGCGCTTGCGGGGACCGAGTATTGGTTGAATGGGGTTACATATCGATTACGGCTCAAATCAGAATACTCCTAACCTATTGATAAACAAATCAAAAACAAACACTCAACGCAGAAAAGACCCGCAGATTATTGTGCGAATTAACCAGACACCACACTAGGATCATGCCCCACGCGGGACCTCCGGAAAGCCGCCGGTAACCATCATGCCGATTCAAACATTCATACGCGACACCTGGCGAACGAGCATCGTCCCGGCGCTGCGGGAGTACATCGCCATCCCCAACGAGTCCCCCGCCTTCGATTCCGAGTGGCGGGAGCACGGGCACATGGACCGGGCCGTGGATCTCTTCGCGCGCTGGGCCAAGGACCAGAAGATTCCGGGCATGGGACTCCAGGTCGCCCGGGCCGAGGGCCGGACGCCGCTGCTGTGCATGGAAATACCCGGTTCAGGGCGAGGCACGGTGCTGCTCTACGGCCACCTCGACAAGCAGCCTCCCGTGGAGGGATGGCGGCCGGGGCTGGGGCCGTGGACACCGGTCCTGGAGGACGGCAAGCTCTACGGCCGCGGCGGAGCGGACGACGGCTACGGGATGTTCGCCGCGCTGACGGCCATCAAGGCGCTGCAGCTCGACTCCTTCCCTGCGCGCGCTGCGTCATCCTCATCGAGGCGTGCGAAGAGAGCGGCAGCTTCGACCTCCCCCACTACGTGGACGCGCTGGCGGACCGGATCGGCACGCCGGAACTCGTCGTCTGCCTGGACTCCGGCTGCGGCGATTACGAACGCTTGTGGGTCACCACGTCGTTGCGCGGCGTGATCAACGCCACGCTCTCGGTATCGACACTGACCGAAGGGGTTCATTCCGGCGCGGCCAGCGGCATCGTGCCGTCGAGCCTTCGCATCCTCCGGCGCCTGCTGAGCCGCCTGGAGGACGAAAGCACCGGACGGATCCTGCCGCCCGGCCTTCACGTGGACATCCCGCCCGACCGGCTCGAGCAGGCCAAGGCCGCGGCGGGCGTGCTGGGCGGGGCGGTGCATGGAGAGTATCCCTTTCAGCCCGGAACCGCACCCGTGGACGGCGATGCCACGGAACTGCTGTTGAACCGCTCCTGGCGGCCGCAGCTCGAAGTCATCGGTGCCGCGGGGTTGCCCGGGCTTGAGCAGGCCGGCAACGTCCTGAGGCCGGAAACCAGCGTCAAGCTTTCCTTGCGCCTGCCGCCCACCGCCGATCCCGCCACCGCGGCTGCCTGTCTCAAGGACGCGTTGACCCAGGATCCGCCCTACGGGGCCAGGGTAACCTTCGAACCGGGAATGGGTGCCGGAGGCTGGAACGCACCAGCGTTCGAGCCATGGCTCGAAGCGTCCATGGCGCGGGCATCTCGGGAGTGCTTCGGGAAAGAGGCTTGCGCCATGGGCGAAGGCGGCACCATCCCGTTCATGGGCATGCTGGCCGAGAAGTTTCCGAAGGCCCAGTTCATGATTACCGGGGTGTTGGGACCCAGGTCCAACGCTCACGGACCCAACGAGTTCCTGCACATCGACACGGCCGTAAACCTCACGGGCTGCGTGGCACGGGTGCTGCAAGACCACTGCCGTACCGTCACGTGAAGTCACGGGACGCGCTGCCACGCGAAATTGTCCGGAAACAGAACGGTATTCACTTCCCGAAGAAGTGACCTGGAGACGGTGCGGGGAACGGTTTGGTGTAGTCGCGGGCTGACGGGCCGGACACCGCGGTCTGCTAATCGCGGTGCCCTGTCATTCGTTCTGAACCCTAGTGTGTTTCCGTGTTGTCGGATCGGTCCAGGATTTCCTTGATGCCTCGGGCCATCTGCAAGAGGGCCTTGCTCTGAGCATCCACGAGTTCGCTGCGTTCGATGGCGAGGACTTCTATCTCGCGCAAACCCCGCCATACGAGCCCGCACAAGACACTGCCCACGATCAGGGTGATTCCGGCGCAGATCAAGTCGCCAATACTGACGGCTTCAAATTGGATCATCGAAACACTCCCGCACGATTCGGGTCGCGGCGACCCGGTTGCCAAAAGAAAAGATGCCTGTTTGGAATGTAAGTCATGGCGCGACGGACGTTGTCATGAGTCGATGCCGTGACGTCCTCGCATCGAGATCAGGCAGCTTCGGACCGGCGCTCGATACGGAGGCACCGTCGAATCGGACATCAACGGCCGCCGGCTTGTACCCAACCCGCGAGCTTATCCAGAGCCGCACGACGGTGAGAAAGGCGGTTCTTGTCATCACCCAGTTCGCCGTAGGTCCTCCCCGAAGCATTGTCGGGCGTGAAGATCGGATCATAGCCCCATCCCTCTCCGCGACACGTCAAAGCGATGGTCCCCGGTGCCCCCGCGCCGAAGCACTCCACCGAACCGTCGGGATCGCCATAGGCGAACACCGACTTGAAGGTCGCGCGTCGATCCGCCGTTTCCTCAAGCAGTCGCAGGATGCCCTGATTGCCCAGGGTGCGAAACACGTAGGCCGAGTACGGCCCGGGAAAACCACGCAGGACGTCGATAAACAGGCCGGTGTCCTCCACGATAACCGGACCGTCGACCGCCACGGACGCCTCCCGAACCTTCTCCGTGGCGATCTCTTCGAGCGTGTCCGCCTGAACCTCCCGCAGTTCCATGGACCTCATCGCGACAGAAATGCCGCGGTCGGCAAGTATGGCGTGTACCTCGGCGAACTTGTGACGGTTGGAGGTAACAAACGTAAGCTCTCGTGCCACGGCCGTTCCGGTGCTGGAGAAGGCGGGGTCTTGGAACTTCTGCGGAGTTTGGAGCGGGTGACCGGGGTCGAACCGGCGACCTTATGCTTGGCAAGCATACGCTCTAGCCAACTGAGCTACACCCGCATCCTCGGTGGACTGTTACATTATCCCCAAAGGCTTGTCAAATGAACCGACCCATCACGCGGTCGCGCGCCCGGCTTATTCGCGACAATCGGCGTCAGCGTCCTTGCCGCCGTGAGGACCCGGAAAGCCGGGAACCGACACGCAGGGAACGAAGAAATCGGACGTGGTACTCGACCCCCGACCACAGCGCCAACACGGTGGAAAGCACCAGGAAGTACATCCCGCCGACGAAGAAGTCGATCCCGAAATAACGGTAGTGGATCATCAAGGCCACCAGGGCGAAGGTCTGGACCAGGAGCTTGTACTTGCCCACCGTATCGGCCGGAATGATGATGCCCTCGGACAAGGCAATGCCGCGCAGCACGGTCACGGCCACCTCCCGCGCGACGATGATCACCACGAGCCACACCGGGACATACGCATCTCCGGGGCGATCGATGGCCACCAGCATGATGAGCGCGGTCACCACCAGCAGCTTGTCCGCCAAGGGGTCCAGGATCTTGCCGAAGTCGGACACGCTCTTGTTGCGGCGCGCCAGGTAGCCGTCCAGCATGTCGGTCAACGAGGCGATAATGAAAACGAGAGCCGCCAGCGCACATGACAACGGATCGGTGGACGCGAGCAGCCACGCCAGGAACGGGACCAAGAGAATACGGAACAGGCTCAACAGGTTCGGTAGTGTCCACATGACGGTGACGGCCTTTACGCGGACCAGCGCGACCACGCGATCAGCAGCACGCCCAACACGACCATGGACGTGGCGCCGACCTTGCGCCGCGTGACGGGGTCCGAGTCACCCAGAATAAGCGGCGAAAGGGCCAGGGTAAAGAGGGAGAAGCAGTGAATCAGCGGCGACACCACCGAAACGGCCGCGATGTCCAGTGCCGAGAACATCAGAAGATAGGCAAGAAAATGCACGAAGCCTATCAGCACGAAGCTGCCGATGGCGCGCCCCCCGCAGGTCCTCAACCGGGTGAGGCCGTGGAACGGCAAATACGCCGCGGACATGGTCAGGAAAGAGGTGGTCACCGTGATGCTGGCGCCGACCATGGGCGCCGGACCGGCAAGGAGTCCCAACCGGACCACGTTGTCGCGAAGCGCCGCGAACAGGGCCCCGGACACCGGGAACAGTAGATCCCGGAGGTGCCAGGAGCGGGTCTCACCCTTCCACGACAGAAAGACGAGGCCGGAAACGACGGCCACGGCGCCGAACAGGTTGGCCGGGCCGGGCTGTTCGTCGAGCAGCAGCATGGCCAGGAGCACGGCAAAGAGCGGAGCAGCGTTGAGGACGGCGGTGGCAACCGACGCTCCCAGCCGCTCGATGCCCTTGAACGCCACCAAGCGGAACAGGCCCGGAACGATGAGTCCCGAGGCGACGAAGATCAGGTTGGCGCCGGCCCAGAGTTCGGCCGCATCGTGGAAGGCGAATACGAAGAGCCAAAGCAACGCCCCGTTGCAGAAAAGGTCGATCAGCAATCCGCTGAAGGGATCCAGGTAGCGGACACCCCGTTGAACGAGCGTGGCCGTGCAGGCGAATGCTAGGGACGCCAACAGTCCCAAGGCAACGGCTAGCATGTCTTGCGGGGAACGCGCAGGAGCGGCGGCCTTGAAGACCGCCCTGCCCGTGTGTTGCCCTCGGCGTGGCGCAACCCGGGCCTACTCGTGCGTGCTCCCGACCCCCATCCTCTTCTCGAGATCTGCCTCCAGCGAACGGCCCCTGTACGCCTGAATGGCCGAGTAGACCAGCGTCCCGATGATCATGAGGGCGATGCCGACGACCGTGGGCTGTACGAGCCAACCGGCACCGTAGGCGCTCGTGGAAATAAACAGATTGTTCTCGACGATGGTCCCCAGCACCAGCCCTAGCACGAAAGGCGGCCTCGGCCACTGGAACAGCACCATCACGTATCCCACGAGTCCGAATATCACCGTGACGACGATATCGCTAAAGTTGTTGTGAGCCGCGAAGGCGCCCAGGAACACGAACATGAGCAGGAACGGAATCAACAGGTGTCCGCGCACGAACGTGAGCTTCACGAGCTGGTTCAGGAACAGGAAGCACGCGCCCGCGGTGATGATGTTGGCTATCACCAGGATCCACACCATGGCGAAGGTCACGTCCAGGTGCTTGGTCAGCATCTCCGGGCCGGGATTGAGGCCGACGATGAGGAACGCGCCCAGGAGAATCGCCATGGCGCTGCTTCCGGGAATGCCGAAGGCCACCGTGGGAATGAGGTTGCCACCCTCGCGGGAGTTGTTGGCGGCGCCGGGTCCCAGCACCCCTTCCACCGCGCCTTTGCCGAAGCGGCTCTTGTCCTTGGACGACTGCACCGCGTGGCCGTAAGCCAGCCACTGCGACACGCCGCCGCCCAGGCCCGGCAACGCCCCGATGAACGCGCCGATGAAGCCGCAGCGCATGGTCAGCCCGAAGTGGCGGAAGGTATCCTTGACCCCTTCCATCACTCCGGTGATCTTCTCGACCTTGGCCTGGGCGATGCTGGTGCCGCGCACCGCGAGATCGATGATCTCCGGGATGGCGAAGAGCCCGACCACCACGGGTCCCAGGCTCAGGCCATCCCAAAGATAGAGCGTACCCAACGTGTAGCGCAACGTCCCGGTCTGGGGATCGACCCCGATGGACGCCAGCATCAAACCGATGCCTCCGCACAGGAGGCCTTTGGTGAGCGACGATCCGCTCAGCGAAGCAATGAACGTGATTCCCAAAATCGCCAGCATGAACAGCTCGGGAGAGCCGAAGAAAAGCACTAGCGGGCGCATGATGGGAATCGCGAGGGCCAGGATGAGGGCGCCTTCGAGGCCGGCCACCAGTGAGCTCATGAGCGCGGCGCCCATGGCCCGGCCGGCCTCACCGTTCTTGGTCATCGGGTACCCGTCCATGATCGTGGCCGCGGCCGTGCCCTCCCCCGGGATGCCGAAGAGAATCGAGGTGAGGTCACCGGTGGTGCCGGTGATGGCATGCATCCCCAGGAGAAAGGCAAAGGCCGAAATCGGCTCCTGAATCTTGTAGGCGAAGGGCAACATCAGCGCCAGGGTGGCCAAGCCACCCAGGCCGGGAAGAATTCCCACGACGAAACCCACGAACGCACCCAGCAGCAGGAACCCGAAGGCCGGCCACGAAAGGACGTGAATCAGTCCCGATATGAAGGCGTCGAACATCATGGCCTAACGACTACCTCCCAAGCAGCGCCTTCACGCCGTCCACCACCTCCTTGGGCTGGCTTACGACGCTCTTGGCCAACTCTTGCAGATCCTCGCCCCGCGTCAGCTTGAAGGGCACCATTCGTCCCTTCTTCGCCTCGGCCGCCAAATCCGGGTCGTTCAAGGCCGCGGCGTAGGCGTCGCGCAATATCTTCACACGGTCCGCCGGCACGCCCGGCGCGACGGCGAAGGGGCGTCCGAACTGGCCGCTGGCGAAGATCACCTTGGACATGGACCGGACCAGTTCCGGGGCATTGTGCTTCTCCATCAACTCACTGAGGGTCGGCGTGTCCTTGATCCTCGGGTCCCGCTCCGACCCGCTCTGTGCGATCTCCGTAACGAACTTGTTCTTGCGCCAGGTCAGGAACGGCTCCCGGCCGAAAAACGGAGCGCTGCTCATGCCGCGGCACAGGACCTCGCCTCGCTCCACCGCCAGATCGACCTCGCTGCCGCCGGCGTAACCCATGACGAAATTGAAGTTCGCTCCCACGCCCTGTTCCAGGACCTTGCCGATGAGAAAGCTGTTGCCTGCGGTGCCCGTGTTGCCGATTCTTGCCGGCTCCTTCTTGTTCTTGATCAGCGCGTCGATATTCGTGTATTTGGAGTCGCTGCGACAGAAGAGCACGGTCTGGCTCACTTCCTGCGTACCGATCCACTGGAACTTCGCGATGTCGAAGCGCACCTCCTTGCGCCCCACGACCTGATCCAGGTAAAGGCCCGCCAACGGCATCACGATGGCTGTGCCGTCCTGCTTGGCGATGTTGTAGACATAGTTGGCGGCGATGAGGGAGCCGGCCCCGGGCATGTTCTGGACGATGATGTCGGGCTTGCCCGGGATGTGCTTGCCCAGATGCCGCGCGAACAGCCTGGCCCAACGATCATAGAACCCGCCCGGCGAGCAGCACACCAGGATGCGGAGAACCTTGCCCTCGTAGAAGTCCTTGGCGGTCGCTTGGCCCGAGAAGCTCATGAAGAAGAACCCGGCCAGCAACAGCACGATCAATGTTCGGCCAATCGCTCGTTTCGTCATTGCCTACCTCCCCTGGTTGGAGCCCAACGATTACGACACACGGCGCGCGCCCCTCTACTCGAAGCCCAGCCAGCGAAAGACCTGGCCCTCGGGAAACGGCAGTAGCAGTGTGCGTTCGAACAGCACGTAATAGACCAGCCACGCCGACGCCGTAAGGATCAGCGACATGGGCCAGCCTTCCTTTGACTGAATCTTCAGATAACCGAAGGTCATGCAGGCGACGGTGATGGAGAACCCGACGAGCCAGATGCCGGCCATAAACCCAGTGATCCAAGACAGGATCGTAATGGTGCGCCGCACCGCCACACCCGTGTCCATGGCCTGCGTGAACTGGAAATCGGAAGGCGTGGCCTGAGCGCTCCCTTCCTCCCCCTCCTCGCCTGCCTTCGGTCCCCACCACTCCTGCACGAGATTGAGAATCGCCAGGAATATCATGGGGATACCGATGGCCCAGGGGAAGAGGCGTGCCTGCAGGCGCCACTCCGCAGCCCCCCAGACCATGTAGCAAAAGAAGACAAGGACCAGAATGCTGAAACCGGTCCTGGCTGTCAGTCGCACGTGAAGAGCCCCCCGCCGACGGCTAGTTCCAGCCGTAAAGCGCCTTGGCGTTGTCGCCCAGGAACTTGGCCTTGAAGTCCTCGGAGATGTCCGTCCGTTCCTTGATGGTCTTGGTCACGTTGGGGAACATGCCATCCCAGTGGGGATAGTCGGACGCGAACACGATGTTCTTGTCCCCGATGCGCTCGATGCCGTAGGGCAGGCTTTCTTCCTCCGGCTCGGCCGCGTAGTACCAGTTCCCTGCTTTCATGTACTCGCTGGGCATGGCCTTGAGCAGCGGCGCTTCGGACTGCCGGTGCTCGTACTCTTCGTCCATCCGGTCCATCCAGTAGGGCACCCAGCCGACACCGCACTCCAGGAACGCGATGCGCAGCTTCGGGAACCGCTCCGGCACGCCGCCGTACATCAGTGCGGCGCAGTCGAGCAAGGTCTCGAAGGGACGGCCGATGGTGTGTTTGAACAAAAAGGTGTCGAAACGGTTGTCCCCCGCCGGACCCGACCGCGAGTTATGGATCAGCAGCGGCACGTTGAGCCGCTCGAGCTCTTCGTAGATGGGCCAGAAGAGCTCCTGTCCCAAGTGGTCCTTCATGCCGAAGGTGCCCACGGTGATACCGGCCACGCCGAGCTTTGTGACTGCGCGGTTGATCTCCGCCACCGCGGCGGGCACGTCCTGGAAAGGCGCCACGCCGACGCCCTTGAGCCGCTCCGGCGCCTCGCTGCACATGCTCGAGATCCAGTTGTTGTAGGCGCGGGAAAACGCTCCCGCGTAGGCCTTCTCCGGCATGCGGTTCACGTGGAACGCTCCGGTGGGAAACAGCACCGACATCTCGATGCCCTCGGTGTCCATGTCGCGGAGGCGCGTGGGCACGTCGGTGATGTTCATGCCCAGGGTGCCGAACATGCTCGAATCCCACTCGTCCGACGGCAGCAGCGAGCCCTCGCGCTTGTTCCAGGGATCTTCCATATGGGCGCGGATGTCCGCGTCCCGGTCCCTGACGTGCCCGTCAGCGTCAATGATCTTGGCGTCCATGGTTGCCTCCTTCAGGGTTACTTGATTGCGTCCGATTTCATATCGGGAATCGTCGAGCGCGAGTCTACCACGGGGTCCCGACTAGGAGAACCGCACCTGCGCCGGATTCAGCGCGCCGTACTTGGACTTGTTGGCGGTGATCTCCAGCGCCTCGGGCATCTTCTCGATGCCTTCCAGCTTGTGGGTGATCATGGGATCGATGTTGATACGCTTCTGCGCCACGAGCCGCGCTGCCAGGGTCATCTCCGCGGGATGGGCCAGCTCCGGCGGGAACATGTAGGTCACCCGCTTGGCGCGCAGGTAGTTGAAGTCCAGGGTCACGGGTTCGTGGAAGTGCGGAATGCTGAGCACCTTGCCGCCGGTCGCCACGCACGCCACCGCCTCCGACACCGTGGCGCCGCCGGACAGTCCCATCTGCGGGCTGCCGCTCGCCGCCTCGATGACGAAGGGAATGCCCTTGCCGCCGCTCAGGTCCATCACCGCCTCCACCACGTTCTCCTTGGAGGCGTCGATGGTGACGTCCACTCCGAGCTCCTTGGCCAACTCCAGGACCTCCGGCCGCATGTCGGTGCCGATGACCGTGTCCGCGCCCGCGGCCTTGGCCGCCTGGGCCGAGTTGAGGCCCATGACGCCCTGGCCCAGCACCAGCACCGTGTCCCCGAGGGTCACGCCGAGCACCTGGATGTTGTGCACGCAACTGGTCAGGGGCTGGAGCGCCGACACCTCCCAGTCGCTGATACCCTCGGGAATCTTGGCGAGCGCGTCCAGCGGCACCGCCGCGTACTCGGAGAAGAGCCCGGGAAAGTCCCGCCCGATGGTGCCGATCTCCGTGTGCGTGGCGCCCACCCGGTCACCCACGGCCAGGCCATACCCGTTGTCCTTGTCGATCTCAACGACCTCGGCGCAGAACTCGTGCCCGAACAGGGGCTCCGGTCCTTTGGCCAGCTTCTTCTTGACCTTTTCGTAGCTGTTGGAGCGCTCCCCGTAGAAGAGCTGAACTTCCGTCACCGAAGGCTGCACCACCAAGGTCTTCAGCAGCGCCCAGCCCGGCCGCCCCTCCGGTTCCGCCAACTCCTCCAGGCGCATGTCCTTGAAAGCATGTGTGACCCAACCCCGCATGACGATACCCTCCCTTGGAAGACGCGACGCTCATCGTCCATGGAGGAACCGGTGCGTCCGGCATGGATCGCGGAGGTCGTGTCGGATTCGGGGCAACGCAGCCATCCATACAAAGAACGGCTGCTTTCGCTGTCTAATAGTGAAGGCGCGGGAGTTTTGCAAGTCAAGGCGCACGTGACGCGCGGCCCGGAGGGTCCCGGCTTGCATGTTCGCGGGGCGCGTTCTATGATGGAGGCCTCGGGCGTCAGTCCCTCGCGAGCGTTCTTTTCCCACATGGCGGTGTAGCTCAGTTGGTCAGAGCACGCGGCTCATATCCGCGGCGTCGCTGGTTCAAGTCCAGCCACCGCCACCATTTTCCACACCTCTTCCGTCACGAATCGTTCGATCGCGGGTTGCCCGTTTCCACGGCGTCGACGTGCACGGTCACGATGTCCGTACCGTGATACTGCTGATGGTGCACCCTGGAGGCGAGGTGACGCAACAGCCGGAGAGATATCTCGTGCTCATCCGGCGCCTCCACCGGCCCGGTTCCCAGCAGGGCCATGCTGTCCTCGATGTTCTCGGTCTCCACGGCGGCGACGAATTCCAGGAGCGCGCCGCCGCTCTCCTTGCGCGCCGTCAAGCGCAAGCGCCGCCGCCTACCCTCGCCCGCCACATCTTGTCCCATAAGGGTCAGCAGCGTTTCCTCGGCCACCGCGTCGAGGCGATCCGCCGTCGCCTTGTTCCAACCCCCGCGTGAAGCGAAGCCTGCGAGAAACTCGCGGATCTTCGGCAACGCCTCCACGCCGAATTCCACCTCGATGCGGCTCGGGCGCGGCGCGGTCAACTCCACGAACACGGTCATGAGGATGGCCACCAGCCCGCCCGCGGTCATGCCGTTCTGCAACAGCCCGCTGGCGAAACCGCCGAAGTACTCGGGGAAGATCACCCCGTTCTGGAAGCCGACTCCGGCCCAGAACGAAACCCCGACGATGAGGCCGGTGCGGTAGTCGATCTCTTCCTGGAGCACCACCTTCATGCCAACGACGAACAGCAGGGCCAGCAGCACCGTGGCATAGGCGGCCACCACGGGCGCCGGAATCGCCAGGATGAGCGCCAGCGCCTTGGGAAGAAAGGCCAGGAACATGAAGATGATCCCGATGGCGACGCCGACGTTGCGTGAGCCGACTCCCGTCAACTCGGTCACGGCAATGCTCGTGGAGTAGGTCGTGTTCGGCACCGTTCCGGCGAGACCTGAAAGCAGGTTGCCGACACCGTCGGCCGCCACCGCACCCTCCACCACCCTGAAATCCACCGCCCGGGCGCCGCGCCAGGAGACCCGCTGGATGGCCACGCCGTCACCGATGGTCTCGATGGCTCCTACCAGGGTCACGAACACGAACGCGGGCAGGAGCGCCCAAAAGGTCGCGCCAAAACCCAAATCCAGACCCGGCCAGTCCCCGTGCGGAAGCCCCACCCACGCGGAACTGGCCACGAGACCCGTGTCATAAAGGCCGAACCCTCCGGCCACGACGGAGCCCACGACGACGCCGATGACCGGGGCCCACAGACGCAGCGATCCGGTGGCCTTGAGCGCGATGCAAAGAATCCCCGCCACGGTCACGAGGGCGCTCAGCGGCGCCGCGGACACGGGGAACCCCTTCGGCACGTCGTCGAGCATGTCGAAGATGATGGGCATGACCGTGACCGGGATCAGCATGATTACGGTCCCCGCTACCGCCGGAGTGAGGATGCGCCGAAGCAGCGCCAGCCGCGAAGACAGGATGAACTGAAAGAAAGACGAGGCCAGGACCAGGGTGGCGAGCATCGCCGGTCCCCCCTGAACCAACGCCGTCACACAGACCGCGATGAACGCGCCTGAAGTGCCCATCAGCAGCACGTGGCCGGTGCCGAAGCGACCAAGCCGCACAGCCTGGAGCACCGTGGTGAGGCCGCTTATGGCAACGGCCGCGAACACCGCCCAGGAAAGAAACCCTTCGCTCCCGCCCGCCGCCCGGATGACGATGGCGGGGGTCAGAACGATCCCGGAGATGCAGAGAATCGCAAGCTGAAGGCCAAGGCCGGCCGTCAACATCAAGGGTGGTTTTTCATCGGGTTGGTAGCGAATGTCCGCACGGCCGCGGGTTCCGGGGTGTTGCATGTTACCCTCCTCAAGATGTCGGGTCCTGGGCATCCGCGATTCGTCGGTTCGGTGAGCCATCTGGCCGCGCGAATGATACCAGAGGGCATCGAGCTATCCAACTGGCGAGCCGTCCCAGACGGCCGCGACCGCCTCTTTCGCTATACGATTCGCGAATGTTCCTTGCGAAAAAGTGAGCTGAGCCAGGGATCCTTGATCTGAAATGACTCACTCATTAAAATAATGCAACGAAATTTGTTGCGCCACATGGACCTACCCGCGTGCTTTGTAGTACACTGCGTGCCGCCCGAGCCCACGCGCAACATTGCGCGGGCGCGTGGCCTGACCGTTCACTGCATACATCCACGCCGCCCAAGGCGAAATCGGTTTGGAGGAGTTTTCCTTGATCGACAAGACGCGCCTCACGGAACGCGTTCTGGAGTTGGTTCGGATCGATAGCCTGTCGCGCCGGGAGGGCGCCATCGCGGCGCGCCTGCGGGAGCTCCTCGAGTCCTTGGGGGCCACGGTATTCATGGACGATGCGGGGTCCGCGGTGGGCGGCGAGGTGGGGAATCTGGTTGCCCACTTCGATGGGGCCACCGCCGGAGCGGAACCCATGCTTCTTTCCGCGCACATGGACACGGTAGCGCCCGGAGAGGGCGTGGTGCCCGTGGTGGAGGGCGACGTTATCCGGAGCGACGGACGGACCGTTCTCGGCGGCGACGACAAGAGTGGCATCGCCATCATCCTGGAGGTGATCGAGGCCCTGGCCGAGGACGGCGTTGCCCACGGCGACATCGACGTCGTGTTCACGATATGCGAGGAGGTGGGGCTCCTGGGAGCCAAGCATCTGGACCTCGGCCTCGTGCGCGCGAAGACCGGCCTCGTGCTCGACAGCGACTCCATCGGGTTCCTGATCACCAAGGCGCCGGCGGTGAACCACCTGGAGTTCGAGGTCCACGGCCTGGAGGCCCACGCTGGAATCTGCCCCGAACGCGGCATCAGCGCAATTCAGGTGGCGGCCCAGGGGATCGCCGCCATGCCGCTGGGACGCATCGACGACGAGACCACCGCCAACCTCGGCTTGGTGAGCGGCGGCACCGCGGTGAACATCGTGCCCAACCGCGTGGTGCTCACGGGTGAGGTGCGCAGCCACGACGAGGAAAAGCTCGAACGGCAGACGCAAACGATGCAGGAGTGTCTCCGACAGGCCGCCGCCGGCGCCGCGGTGGAACTGGACGGCCGCGTTCACGAGGCGCGCGTGGAAGCCCGCATCGTGCGGGAATACGACCGCATGGACGTTCCCCACGACACCGCCATCGTCCGGCGCGTGCACGAGGCCGCGCGCAACCTGGGATTCGCCGTGGACACCGTGGCCAAGGGCGGCGGCTGCGACGCCAACGTCTTGAACAAGAGAGGACTCCAGGTCGCCAACCTGGCCAGCGGGATGCGCGACATCCACACGGTGCACGAATGGCTGGACGTCAACGACCTCGTGTCCGCGGCGCGAATCATCCACGAGGTGCTGCGACTCGAAGGCGACCACGCCCGGTGAATCGGGCCGGCGGGCACGGGCCCGACCCTATCGACGATGATGCCTGGACGTGAACTAGAAACGCTGCTGAAGGAGGACCGGGGCCAGTTCCTCGAGTTCATCAGCGCCTACGACCAGAAGAAGCGCGGGATCCAGACCAAACGGCCGCGCGACCTCGCGAGAGAGATCGCGCGCCTTCTCGACGGCATGGCGAACGCCGACGGGGGCGTCCTGCTGGTGGGGGTCGAGCCCGACAAGAGTCTCACCGGCGTGCCCTATTCCGAGGATGAAATCCACGAGCTCGGCGAAGTCCCACGGAGACTGCTCAACCCACCTCTCCATCCCCTGTACGAGCGCATCGACATCGGCAACCTGCTGCTTCTCCGGTTCGAAGTGACGCCGGGTCTCGAAGTGCGCCGCGTGGCCAGCGGCCGTACCTTCTACCGTGTGGCCTCGGAGAATCCCGCGGTCCCTCCCGAACAGATACGGCGGCTGCAGGAAGCCAAGTTGTCGTACTCTTTCGAACGCCAGCATATCCATAATGCCACATGGGACGATCTGGACCTGGTGGCGCTGGAGTCCTTTAGCGAACGGATCGGCGTGGGCGCGGACCCGCGAGCGGCGCTGGCGCGCCCGTACCACCTCGTGAGCGGGCCGGCGGAGCAACCCCAGATCTCCATGGCCGCCCTGCTGCTGTTCGCCAAGGAGCCCGTACGGTGGCACCCGCGCTGCGGTGTCGATTTCGTCAAGTACGAAGGTACCGAGCGGCGCTACGGCGAGTCCTTGAACGTGGTCAAGCGTGTGCGCATCGAGCAACCGCTGTGGGTGCTCATCGACGAGGCGGTAGGCCGGATCAAGGAACACATTCGCGAGCGCATGGTGCTGCACGATCTCTTCTTCAAGGAACGCCTGGAATACCCCTCATTCGCCTGGCAGGAGGCCCTGGTGAACGCCGTGGCGCACCGGGACTATGCCATCACCGGCGCGGAGATCGAGGTGTGGATGTTCGACGACCGCCTGGAGGTGCGCAGCCCCGGCTCCCTGCCCGCGCCGGTCACCCTGAACCACCTGAAGCGGCAGGAGCGCGTGCACTTCTCGCGCAACCCGTTGCTGGTGCGCGTGCTCTCCGATCTGGGCTACATGCGCGAGATCGGTGAAGGGGTGCCGCGCATGTTCCAGCAAATGGAGCAGAACGCCCTGCATCCGCCGGACCTCGACACCGAGGGTTTCTTCTTCACCGTGACCCTGCGCAACACCCCCATCTACGACGACGAAACCCTCACATGGCTGAACCGCTTCAACCGCTCGCGGCTCGGTCCGCGCCAACAAAGGCTGCTGGTATACGCCCTGTCCCACGGAAAGGCCCTGTCCACCGCCGACTACCAGAGGATCGCCGAAGTGGACCGCGACACCGCCTACCGCGACATCCGCGGCCTGGTCAAGATGGGCATCCTCGCCCCCATCAAGCCCAAGAGCCGAAGTTACCGGGTGGTGGAGCCGTTTTGAGCGGGGGCTTCGCAAGGGTGGCGGGCATCGCGGGCGGCTACGTGGAGGCACGCATCCTCCAGGCGGCGGTGCGCCTCGGCGTGTTCGACGCGCTGCAGCACCATACCGCGGACGCGGCGGCACTGGCCGCGGACGTGGGCGCCGATGCCCGAGCCATGGGCCTGCTGCTTGAAGCACTCGTGGTCCTCGGCCTCCTCGACCGGGACGGCGCCGGCTACCGCCTGAACGACCTGTCGGCCACCTACCTGGCGAGTGCGTCGTCCAGGGACTTCAGCGGCATGGTCCGCTTCGATGCACTGTCCTGGGATGCGTGGGGCAAGCTGGAAGACGCCGTGCGCGACGGGCGGCCCGCGCGCGTGCCGGACATGTACCAGCAGGACGAAGCCGAAACCGCGATCTTCATCAACGCCATGGACTCACTGGTGAAGGCGCGGGGCGATGCCGAGGCCGTCGCCGATCTCCTGGAACTCAGCCAGGCGCGGCGCCTGCTGGACATCGGACCCGGCCCCGCCACCTATCCCATCGCCCTGTGCCGCCGCTATCCGGAGCTGCACGCGACCCTGTACGATCTGCCCGGCACCCTGCGCGTTACCGAACGCTACGTTGCCGGGTCCGAAGTCGCCGCACGCATGGAATGCGTGGCCGGCGACTACCGCAGGGACGCCGTTCCCGGGGGCCACGACGTCATCTTCCTGTCGAACATCATCCACGGTGAGGACCACGCCACGAATCAAGCCTTGGTGGAGAAACTGTCCGGCGCGCTGGTTCCGGGCGGACGCTTGGTCATCAAGGACCACATTCTGGGTGGAAGCCGCGCGGAGACCGACGCGGGAACGGTGTTCAGCCTGTTGATGCTGCTGACAACCGAGGGTGGACGTTGCTACACGCGGGAGGATGTCACGGGCTGGTTCGAGCGCGGCGGCCTGACGGACGCAGGGCGGATAGAGTTGCCGCCGCCGTTCACGTCATCCCTGGCCATCGGACGGAAACCGCTGTAAGCGGCGTTTCCAACTCGCGGGGTTGCGGCCGTCCGGCCGCCGACCCGTACGGCGCGATGAGCCCGGATTACTCCAGGACTGCCGTGGGTGAGATCTTGAAGGCTTTGTCCAGCACCTTGGCGCGCGCCTGATCCGTCCGAGCCGCCTGAAACTTCACACGCAGCTTTGCCAGACTCTTGCGGCGCCTGCGCCGGCGCTTGATTTCCGCTATTCTCTGGAGAGGCATGGCGGTTACGGTTAACACAGGAGAGGGCGAACCGCAAACACCGGCCTCCCCTGCCCCCTTTGAAACCGTCCCGCCCCCAATTTCGCGAGGCCGTGGCTGGCGCGCGCGGGAGCGCCGGGAGTTGGCTGTTCAGACCGACTCTCCGGCATAGATGCGCATGACCTTGTCGAGCAGTGCGAGGGCGTCCGGCTTGCGCCGTTGGAACGAGTTCCGGCCGATGATGGAGCCGAAACCGCCGCCCTGGTGGATGGCGCGGATCTCCGCCAGCAGCGCCTCGTCGGTGGTGGCGGGGCCGCCGGAGAAGATGACGATACGGCGGCCATCGAAGGCGGACTGGACCACGTGGCGGATCCGGTCCGCGGGATCGGCGATGGGCACGCCTTCCTTCTCGTAGACCTTGCGCGCCGCGTCCTGCTCGACGTTCTCACCGGGGAACTTCACCTTGATGATGTGGGCACCGAGCTGGGCGGCGATCTGCGCCGCGTAGGCGCATACGTCCAAGGCTGCCTCGCCCGCCTTGCTGAGCCCGGAACCCCGCGGATAGGACCAGATCACCACCGCCAGGCCGTTGCGCTTGGCCTCCCGAGCGATTTCGCGGATCTGCTCGTACATCCCGAAGCGGTGCTCGGAGCCGGGATAGACCGTGAAGCCCACGGCCACGCAGCCCAGGCGCAAGGCGTCCTCCACGCTGGAGGTGACCGCCTGCGTCGGGTCCCGTTCGTCGTTCAGCAGGTCGTGGTTGTTTACCTTGAGGATGAGCGGGACCTCGCCGGCGAACTCGCGTGCGCCGGCCTCGAGAAAGCCCAGCGGCGCCGCGTACGCGTTGCAGCCCGCGTCCAGCGCCAGCTCAAAGTGGTAGCGCGGGTCATAACCCGCCGGATTCGGGGCGAAGCTCCGCGCCGGCCCGTGCTCGAAGCCCTGGTCCACGGGCAGGATTACGAACTTGCCGGTGCCGCCGAGGCGGCCGTGGTTCAGCATCCGGGCCAGATTGGTCAAGGTCCCGGGATTGTCGCTTCCGTACCAGCTCAGAACCTCTCTTACTCTCTCCGTCATCGCTCAGTCTCCTCAAGCGGACTCATTCCTCCGCCATGAATCGTTCATATAGGGCCACGTTCTCGGCGCTGCCGATGGCGATGGGCGTGCGCTGATGGACGGCTTCCGGCACCACCTCCAGCACGCGCCCGAGGCCGGTGCTGGCAGCGCCCCCCGCCTGCTCCGCCACGCACGCCAGCGGCGCGCACTCGTAAAGCAGGCGCAGCTTGCCGTTGGGGCTGCCCGGATCGCCGGGATAGAGATACATCCCTCCATCCAGCAGGCAGCGGTGCAGGTCGGCCACCAGCGCTCCCGTGTAGCGCAGCGAGTGGGGCCTGCCGGTGGGCTTGTCCTTGTCCGTGACGTAGTCCAGGTACTTCCGCACCCCCGCGCCCCACTCCTTGTGGCGTCCGACATTGGCGCTGTATATCTTGCCCGCCTCCGGGCAGCGGATGTCGTGGTGGGACAGGACGAACTCTCCCACGCTCCGGTCCAGGGTGAAGCCGTGCACCCCGGCGCCCACCGTGTACACCAGCAACGTGCTGGTGCCGTAGAGCACGTAGCCGGCGCACACCAGTTCCGAACCCGGCTGAAGGAACTCCTCGCCGGACAGCTCGCCCTGCCGGGGGCGCCGCAGGATGCCGAAGATGGTGCCCAGGGGCGCGTTGACGTCGGTGTTGGAGGAGCCGTCCAGGGGATCGGTGCACACAAGATAACGCGCGTCGTCCGACGTGCTCATCACCACCGGCTCGTCCAGTTCCTCCGACGCGATGCCCGCTACCACGCTGCAACTCGCGAACGCATCCATCACGATGTCGTTGCCGATGACATCGAGCTTCTTCTGCATGTCGCCGGTGGCGTTCTGGTCGCCGGCCATACCCAGCGTCCCCGCCAGGGCGGCCTGATCGACCTCCCGGGCAAGGATCTTTCCCGCCAAAGCGATGGGTTCCAGGAGCGCGCGCAGTTCGTCGGCTCCGTCGTTGCGCCATCCCCCTTCCTCGATGAGATGTCGCGTCAGCGTAGTGCCTGCCACCATCTTCAGGACTCCTTGGTACCGGTGTGATACATCACGCTAAGTTAGGAGGATGTTCCCGCGAAAGTCAACGCCGGTTCCCCGAACCGTATGTAGCGGTAGAGTACGGTGACCGCGGCGGGAAGCGTCGGCGAGGCTCCCGCGGAATGCGGCGAGCGGGACGAAAAGCCCACCTGGAGTGGACGGACGCGAGTTCCATCGTTCGTATCGGCGCGAACGGAACTCGCGTCCGCTGAGAAGGCCCTGTTGGCTAACTCTTCTTCAGCAGTTCCTTGAGGAAGGACTGTACTTCCGGAGATGCGTTCATGGCGCCGGCGAGTATCTTCGCGGCATCCGCGCCGACGAAGGTCTTGATGCGTGCGCCGAATATCTTCTTTGCGTCCGCGATGTACTTCGGATCCTGCAGCATTTTTCCGGCGGCATCGGCCAACAAATCTATCGTTGCCTTGGGAGTCCCGGGAGGTGCGAACAGACCCTTTTCGAAGTTGCCCCCCGCGACCACCAGGGACTTGAACGCCTCCCATGCGATGCCCGAAGGCGATTTGCCGAAGACCTTGCGGTACTCCTCCTCAAACGTGGGGAACTCCGCCGCGGCAGGGTCGCGAATGATGTTCCCCTGAGCGTCCAGCAAACCGGAATGGTACAGGACGAACGCTTTGCCCTCCTCCACGGCGGGCCGCACCGTCGCGTTGAAGCCCGGCGCGGTCATGCCGGAGATGTCGGCCTCGCCACGCTGTATGGCCGCCGCGACATCTGAATACCCCGGATAGCCGTAGACCTGCTTGCTGGCAACATCCTTCAGGATGGCCTTGAAAACGACGGTACGCCTGATCGCGGTGGACGACTCCCGGGAGGTATCCGCCATCACCAGGGGCCTGCCCAGGTTCAGCTTGAGCAGTTCTCCCAGGCTGCGTGCTCCCACATGTGCCCCGACATAAGTGATGAGGCCGAACCCGGCTACCGAGATGATCGGCATCTTCGCGAGGTCGTAGCGGGCGCCCTTGTAGCCGAGCTGCTGTCGGGTCAGGGTGCCGCTGGACGACACCCCCAGGGTCCGCCCGTCCGGCTTGGCGGAGTGGTGGAGGAAGTTGAAGGCGATGGTGCCGCCGGCTCCGGGCATGTTCTGGACGATGATGGCGGGGTTGCCCGCAATGTGGCGGCTAAGATGCCGCGCCACCACCCGGCCATACACGTCCGTGCCGCCTCCGGGGGAAAACGGGATGATCAGACGGATTCGCGTTCCCTTGCTGTACGGCGTCTCCGCCTCCGCGCGTGGCGAACCGGAAACCAACAGCACAAGACACGCCCAAACAGCGACCGACACCAGGCGATAGTTCATCGTTGCCTCCTTTGCCGTGCGACGGTTTCACCGGCTTCTCGACCATGCGGCGAACCCGCCAGCGGAGAAGCCGCTCATGTCCACATTCACGTGGAGCCATACGAAGTCTAGCGCCAAGGTCGCTGGTCCTGTCAATCGAAAAACACCGACGACTCGTACCCCACGAGCCACCGCCGGGTCAGGGACCTGTGCCTGTGGGCGGCACCACAAAGAAAGGCCGGGGAAAGAGTACCCTTCCCCGGCCTTTCACCAACCACCGCCGCGCCGGAGCGAACCTCCCAGGCTGAGCGTCGGTCCCGCGCGGCTGTTGTGCCTACGACGCTAGGGCACGAACAGACCGTCGATCTGTGCCTCGGCCTCCTTGGGGAAAATACCCAGCGCGATGCCGTCCTTCAGATACTGTTTCTGATTCGCCAGACTCTTCGGGTTTGGCCACTTGAAGTCGGCGGGAAGCAGAAAAGGCCTGACCCGCTCGTAGCCGAGATCGACCACTTCCTTCCCCTCCAGCCCGAAAATCTTCTTGGCGTACTTCCGGAAGTGCTCGGGGTCGTTCTGAACGCCGGCGATCATCTCCTGCCACGCGGCGCGTATCTTGCCCACAACTCCGGGGTTCTTCTTCGCCCAGGCCTCCTGAGCTCCCACCCAGCCGAACATGTGGATATCCTTGTTCAGGACCTCGGTGATCACGTCGCCCAGCTTGGCGATGGAGCGGTATTTCCCCGTGGCGAGCATCCGGGTCACGTGCGCTTCCCAATGGAGCGCGGCCTCCACCTCACCCTTTTCCATCACCGCGATGATGCCCGCGGCGCCGAGCTTCTTGAGCTGGAAGTCCTTCTCGATGGAGACGCCCTGCTTCCTCATCATGAAGTCGAACAGGTTATAAGCCGACGTGACTTCCCGTGGCACCGCGATGGACTTCCCCTTGAGGTCGTTGATGGACTTGTACGGGGAATCCTTGCGCACCAGGATGTAGTTGTGCATCGTCCTCATGTAGGGCTGCACCAGCTTGAGGGGGATGCCCTTCATGTTCGCGCGCAGCGCGGACTCCACGGTGGCCAGACCCACCGGGATGGCGCCGATGGCGATGAGACGCTCGACGTTGGCCACTCCGCCCCAACGGGGCTTGGCGATGAAGCCGTGCTTGCGGTCCAGCTTCTTGTCGATCATGTACTGGCCCCCCAAGCCGAACACGCCGCCGGAGGGCAGACCGAAATCCACCTCGGGCAGGTCCGCGCCGAGGGCCGGAACCGACAGACCCGGAGCGAACAGGAACAACCCCGCGGCCAAGACCAGTAGACGAAACCGCTTCATTCTTGCAATCATCATGCTCCCTCCTTGACTAGATTGAGTATGGTTTCCAGCACTTCCTTCTTGAACTCGATGAACCGCATGTCGTCGGTGTCCCGCTCCGCGGAGCGGAGGGGGTTCTCGTAAACCGCGGCGATGCGCGCAGGTCGGGCGGAGAAAATCACGATCCGGTCCCCCATGTAGGCGGATTCCTCCACGTCGTGGGTGACCAGCAAGGCGGTCTGCTTCAACCGGGAACAGATCTGGAGGGTGTCCTCCCGCAACTGCCGCGCCGTGAGCTGGTCGAGCTTGCTGTAGGGCTCGTCCATCAACAGCACCTGCGGCTCGATCACGAGCCCGCGGGCAAGACCCACCCGTTGCCGCATACCGCCGGACAGGTAGAGGGGATACTGCTTACGAAAGTCCGTAAGGCCCACCAGCGACAGGTACTTGTCGAGCCGCTCGTCCCACTCCTTGTTCGGCACCTCCATGCCCTTGAGGGCGAACCGCAGATTGTCGTCCACGCGTTTCCAGTTGAGCAGCCTCGGATCCTGGAACACGTAGCCCAACTGCGGGTGTGCCCGCTTTTCGTCCTCGCCGCTGGAGATGATCTCCACCTGGCCGTGGTCGAGGCGCTCAAGGCCGGTGATGATGTTCAACAGCGTCGACTTGCCGCAGCCCGATGGCCCGAGAAGCGCCGTGATGCCGTACTCTTTGGTGTCGAAGGAGATACCGTCCAGCACCTTCAGCGGCGAGCCGTCCTCGCGGGAGAAGAATTTGACAGCTTGGTCAATCCGTACGTACGCCAACCTACCGCCTCCAAGCCTCGACGCGCGGCCGCCAGCGGGTGACGCTGCGCTCCAGCACACCCACCACACCGAACTCAAGGAAGATCATCACGATCAGGAACGTGATGGCCCAGGCCAGCACCCCCTTCACCGAGAAGAGGTCGAATTGGTGCATGACCTGATAGCCGACACCGTTGCTGAAGCCGAACCCTTCGACCAGCACGATCACCTTCCACGCCAGCCCCAGACCGTACCGGATGGCGGCGAGGATATGCGACACCAACTGCGGCAGGATCACGTCCACCAGCTTGGAATACACGCTGGCGCGGAACGCCGTGCTCATGTCGATCAAATCCTTGTCGATGGACTTGGTCCCCTGCCAGATGCTGATGGTGAGCATGGGAGAGATGGTCACGGCCACCGCGAGGTAGGCGCTGATCTCCTTGATGCCGAAGACCATGAGCATCAGCAGCGCCCAGATAAGGCCCGGCATGGTGAGGCCGAGGATCACCGGAGGCTCGAAGAAGCTCTCCTGATTGCGAAAGCTCCCCATGATGATCCCGAGGGGCGTGCTCACCACCATGGCAAGGCCGAAGCCGACGAACACGCGCCAAAGCGTGTTGCCCATGTGGTGATAGAACTCGCCCGTCTTGATGATGACGCCTACCTCGCCGAAGGTTTCCCACGGCCTCGGTATCAGCGCGGGCGGGAAGAAGAGGCCCATCGCCCACCATGCAATGATGAGCGCGAAGATGGAGCCTACGCGGAGAGCGACGTCCCAACCCGCCTCGCTAAAGACGGAGGAGGTTTTCCGCGGCCCCTGGGACGGGTCCGCGTCTGGTGTGGCCACCCCCCCTGTCCCCAGCGCCAAATCCTCCTGTTTCGCCATAAATGAGAATCTCCGGGTTCGATCCGTTTCTCCGCGGCTTCATGAAACCGCGTATGGAGCATCGCATCAGCGATGAAAACTCCGCCAGCCTGACAATTCGAGACAGGCGAGCCGATATTAGTCCGATTACGCCATCCCTGTCAAACAAGGCGAAGTACCCTTGGTCTTCTCCTGGTCCGCCGCGGATTTCGTCCCTCGCCCGCTTTACTCACCCCGCGGCTGTTGATATATCCGCTGCCAAACCGCCTTCCGGAGCCGGCGTGATAGCTCACGTGCCGACGACGAAAAATCCTGCGCAACTTATGCCAGGAATTTACGGGACACGACACTAGCCGGATGCCAGGCCGCCCACACGGGCCAGGAGGAACGTCATGCGCAGCGCCTACGGTCTCAAGATTCCCGACATAGACCCCGAACTCACCCGCGTGGGACCGGGTACGCCCTGCGGCGAGTTGATGCGACGTTACTGGCAACCGGTGTGCCAGTCCGCCGACCTCGGCGACCTGCCCAAACGCATCCGCATCCTGGGCGAAGACCTGGTGGCGTTCCGGGACGGACAAGGGCGCCCGGGGCTGCTCTTCTTCCGCTGCAGCCACAGGGGCACCTCGCTGGAGTACGGGCGGGTGGAACGGGACGGGCTGCGCTGCTGCTACCACGGCTGGCTCTACGACGTGGAGGGCCGCATCCTTGACATGCCGCTGGAGCCGCCCGACAGCACGGTCAAGGACCACATCTGGCACCCCGCCTACCCGGTGCAGGAGTACGGCGGGCTGCTGTTCGCCTATATGGGGCCGCTGGAGAAGATGCCGCTGCTGCCCCGCTACGACGTGCTGGAGGCGGAGGGAGGCACGCTGAAGGCGCGCTTCGGCCCCCGGGTGGGCGGAGCCCAGGACTGCAACTGGCTCCAAAGCGAGGAGAACCTCATGGACGCGCTCCATGCGGTGTGGCTGCACACGGTGCACAGCGGCGCCCAGTTCCCCACCCAGGCCCATTCCACCTTGCCGGAGCGGCTGGTTTACGAGGAGACCGACCTGGGCATCCGCTTCGTCATGACCCGCAGGATGGAAGACGGACGCTGGGCCGACGTCATCTGGGAAAACATCATGCCGCTCAACGTTCACCTGACCTACACGGACGAGCCGGTGACGGAGAAGGTGGACCGGGTGTCCTTCTGCGTCCCCGTGGACGACACCCATCAACTCGGCGCCAGCATCCGCTGGGTGCCGGACGGGACCGACACCTGGGAGCTGTCCGGCCGCGAGAAGCTCGCCCCGGCGGGCCGCGGTCCCCGTAACTACGAGTACAGCCAGCGCTATCCCGACGACAAGGAGGCCCAGGAGAGCCAGGGCGAGATCGTGTTGCACGCCATGGAACGCCACGTCAGCTCGGACGAAGGGGTGCTGCTGTTCCGGAAGATCCTCAAGACCGCCATCGACGACGTCAAGGCCGGGAAGGATCCCAAGGGGATCATCCGCGATCACGAGAAAGCCGCGTGCGTTGCCACCACGTCCGGCGCCATCGTGTACGCGGAGCGGCCCGCGCACGTGGCGTGACCAAACGGGAGGAGACCCTTGAGCCATTCCACTATCGACCCCTCGATTTTGCAGGCTTTGCTCGCTTCGGATGAACCCTACGCCTGCATCGACGTACGCGAACGCGGCGAGTTCGCCCGCGCGCAGATCGCCGGGACCAGTCCCGTAAACCGGGGTACACTGGAGCTGCGGCTGCCCGTGATGGTGCCGGACACACGTGTTCCGGTGGTGGTGTTGTGCGACGACGGGAACCGTAGCGCGCTAGCCGCCGAGACCCTGGAACGCATGGGCTACGGCGACGTCAGGGTACTGGCCGGCGGGGTCGAGGCGTGGCAACGGCAAGGGCTGCCGGTGCGTTCGGGATGGGGCGTGCACGGCAAGGAGTACGGCGAGCGCGTGGCGCACGGCGGCGACGTCACCCACATGAACGCGCCGGAACTGGCCCGCCGGCGCGCGGCCGGGGACGACTTGGTGGTGGTGGACGTGCGCTCGCGCGAAGAGTACCTGCGCGGCCACGTTCCCGACACCTACCACATTCCCGGCGGCAATCTGCTGGTGGACGCGCCGCGTCTGCCGCTCAGGGACGGCACCACGCTGGTGGTGAGTTGCGCCGGCCGCACCCGCGGCATCCTCGGTGCCAAACTGCTGCACGACAACGGCTTCGACAATGTCTACGCCTTGGAGAACGGCGTCATGGGCTGGTTCCTGTCCGGGCACGACATCGCCGAGGGTCCGGGCCGGGAGGTGCCCGCGCCGGCCTCGGCAACACGTGTCGCGCGCATCCAACGGGCAACCGACGCCCTCGCCTCGACCGCGGCGGTGCGCCGGAGCACGCTGGAAACGTTTCGCGGCGTCTACGACTCCGACCAAGCCTTCTATCTCCTGGACGTGCGCTTGCCGGAAGAGTTCCAGGCCGGCCACGTTCCCCGCGCCATCTCGCTCCCGCTGGGGCAGATGGCCCTGGCCCATGAGAACTTCCTCGCCGTGCGCGCCGCCCCGGTGTTCCTGATCTCCGACGACGACCTGCGGCCGGTGTGGGCGGCGTCGCTGCTGCAGCAGCTCGGCTTCCGCGACGTGTCGGTCCTGGAGGGCGGCCTGCAGCGGTGGCGGGACGCCGGCCTGCCCCTTGAACAGGGCGTGCCGGAGCTTGCCGTCTTCGGACTCGATGAAGCGCACGCCCGGACCCGCTTCACCGACGCCGCCGGTCTCCAGGCGCACCTGGACGCATCCGGTCTCGCCCTCGACGTACGCAGCATCGGCGAATACGGATTCGCCCATATTCCCGGAACGCGCTGGCTTCCCCGCGGACGCCTGGAACTCGACATCGAGGCCACCGCGCCGGACAAGGACGCGGCGCTGGTGATGGTGTGCGACAACGCGATCCGTTCCACGCTGGCGGCGGGGACTCTGCGGGAACTCGGGTATGCCAGGGTCCAGGTGCTCGAAGGCGGGACTCGGGCGTGGGAGAGCACGGGCCGCAACCTCGAAGACGGTCTGGAAGGCACGGGCGTGTCCACCGAGGACGCGCAGGCCGACTTCGGTCACAGCGTGTGGACCGGTGCCCTGGGCAAGTCCCGTGAGGACATGGAACGCTACCTGTCGTGGGAGATCGATCTCGTCAAGGACGATCCGGCGGATTCGCCTTCGTAACGCGCGGGTCGGTCACGGTCCGGGAAGCCGGGTCGGCAGGCTGTGGAAGAGATACGATCCCACGAAACCCACCAGCGGCGGCAGCGCCAGGCTCGCCACGAAACGCACCGCCGATATCTCGAAGCCCAGGATGGGTATCTCCCATATCACGACGCGATGGAGCCCGAGCAGGGACCACGCGGTCAGGTAGGCGATGATGGGACCGGAGCCGGCGCCGGAGTGCAGCAGCGACGCGACGATGGGAAAGTGCATCATCGGCCCGCCGGGGGTGAGGGTGCCCGCCACCGTGCCGATCAGGAGCCCTTTGAGTCCGGAGCCCTCGCCGATCCACTCCGAGATCAGGTCGGTAGGGAGGATGACCTGGATCAGGCCCGCCACGGTGAAGGCGAAGATCATCTTGGGAAGCGTGGCCATGAGAAGCTGGCCCCCGCTCGACAGGCCTTCCAGCGCCCTGTGCGCGCCGTAGGAATAGAGCACGAACACGCCGACGACGATGCTGGCCCCGAACATGAACCAAAAGCCGCCGTCCATACCGAGCCTCCCTGCCAAACCGCGCTTTCTTCTGCGAACGCGTTGCATGTCTTCCGGACCTCGAAACCGCCGATCAGCTCAACCGACCTGCCCCCAATAAGCCCCCTATTGGACCCCCATGAACCCCTAATAAAACCCCAAGGGTCGCAAGGAGCCTATTCGCTTTCTCCAGACCGAATTCGCCTCCACCGGGCCGCCAGTCCACGCCCATTTGACCTCGCCAAACCACGATCACGCAACCCCGCCAAGGCTCGCTTAACCTGCCGTTCGGTGGCATCAGATACCAAACCGGCAGCAATGTCGCGCAACGCCAAGCCATCCTCCGCGTCATCCAGCAGTGCCAAAATCGCCTCTCGCCGCCTGATCAGGTCGTCCCCGCTGCGTCTGAGCGGCACATAGCCGGAACGCCGGAAGCGCACCGTCACGCAATCGCCATGTTCCTCGATCTCGGGTCGGGGCAAGCCAGCGGCCGTAGCCAAATCAGCCATCCTGAGCGTACCGCGGCCCCACTCCTCGATGATACCGCGCCGATAGAACGTGCGAGCGATGAGCGGATTCCAAGGCCTCGACTCGTGCGGCCCGAACAGATTATCGGGAGTCAGCCCGAAGTGCAGCGGACCCGTCGACGTCACCTCCAGGCGGTCGTCGTACACTGCGAGACCAAGGGAGCCGCCGCCCATCGCGTAGTCGCAATGACACAGCGCGTTCGCGAGCGCTTCCCGTGTAGCCAAAGGCGGGTAAAGAGGTTCGTCGATGCGCTGGATGCGGCCTGACTCGAACCGGCTAGCGATGGGGAGGGTATCACGCAGAAAGCGTTCCGCGCTTGCCAGGAGCGTGAAGGCGTTGCCATTGAACTGGCGATTGTCCAGGAACTCCGATCGATCGAGCCCTCGGAAACGAGCCACACGGAGCAGGCACTGCGGCATCTCGCTTTCCAGCCGCTCGGCATTCCCGAAGAGCGCTGCTGCCGCCCGAAAGAGGACGCCTTCGCGAATCAGACCCAAACCGCGCAGCAACTCCTCGGGTTCCCGACTGCCGGGTTCGTTCAACCGACCAATCCGCACTGCCTCCGCCACAGTATTGCGGATTTCCACCGTGTCCAGGTCGTCGACAGTCCATCCGGTGGCGGGCTGGTTTTCCCAGCGTCGCTCGTTGTGCATGCGCTCGAAGAGCATCCGGTTGTATTCGTCGACCGACATGGTCCGTGTCGTGTTCCCCACGCGCCGATAGGAGGCTCCACGGTATTGATACGGCGGCGAAGCGCCCCGACTCACGCGGATCGCGACCACCTCCAAGTTCCTGGACACTCGGACTCTCTCGATCTCTGGAAACGCCGGCGGATCTATCCGTTGGATCTCGGCGCTTACCTCCTCCAGCGTCCGTTCGCTCACCTGCTGGCCCACGATGCTGCCTTCTGGCGTGACGCCGAACAACACGTATCCACCGCGCCGATTGAGCATGGCGCACACGGTCGCTGCCGCCTCGCGTCGCGTTCTCGTCGTGGCCTTCAACTCCAGCGTCTCGGATTCGCCGGATGCAACGAGCGCCGAAATCTGCTCAGGGGTCATGCGCGCATCCCTGCCGTTGGCCCGGCCGCCGCCGTCAGGCTTGAAGCACAGCAATCACCCCGCCTGGTGCACTGACAAGCCTCTCCTATTAAAACCACAGGTGGATGATAACGGGATTTCGTGGCCGATGAAACGACTTGATTTTCCTTGCGTAGGAGATTCTCCCCAGCCGAAACGTCCTCGATGTTGAACCGACCCCGTCCCCAGAATGACCAAGCGCCCCGGCATGAACGATATCGCCAAGCTCGCGCTCCACTCGGACGGTCCCGGTCGATCTCGGATGCTACGCGTCGCCTGGTTCGACCTGGGACAATTGCATTACTGCCTCGACCGTGGGCGCTCGGTCGTCGACGGTGTATTCGCCTTGATGCACATCACCTTCAGCACCCGAGTTTTCTGGACCGAGGTAGCGTTCACCGAACGCAGGGGGCTCAGCAAGCGCCTCCGACCCAAGATCTCGACACCCGATTGACCGTTACGCCACCCTTTGTCGTGCCCTATCAGCGCGACGAACGGCAGACTTGACACAAACGTAATACCGATTGTAGTTCTTTAGGCTCCGCGCACTACACTGGCATCGAGGACGAGCATGCTGACCAGAGAAGACAACGACATCCTGACACAAGTCGGCCCAGGCACCCCCATGGGCGCGCTGATGCGGCGCTATTGGGTGCCGGTGGTCCTTTCGAGCGAGCTGGAGGCCGGCGGCCGGACCAAGAGGGTCCGCATACTGGGCGAGAGCATGGTGGCGTTTCGCACCACTCGCGGCGAGGCCGGATTGCTGGGCGAGACGTGCTCGCACCGGCGCGTGTCGCTCTACTACGGGCGCGTGGAGCCGGACGGGTTGCGCTGCTGCTACCACGGCTGGAAGTACGGGCTCGACGGGCGCTGTCTGGAGATGCCCAACGAGTCCCCGGAAACGGACTTCAAGCACGCCGTGCGGCATCCCGCCTATCCCTGCCGCGAGCGCGGCGGCGTGGTGTGGGCGTTCATGGGCGATCCCGCGCACATGACGGACCTGCCGGACTTCGAGTGGCTGGGGCTGGCGGACAACCAGCGCTTCATCTCGAAGTACTACCAGAGCAACAACTACTTTCAGGCGCTGGAAGGCGGCATCGACTCCAGCCACATCTCGTTCCTGCACGCGCCGCTGGATGCCACCGACCGCACATCCCTGGAGAGCCTCGAGAAGGCCGGCTTCGGCGTGGACACCGCCGTGGGGACCACGGACCGGAGCCCGCGCTTCGAGGTCGTGGACACGGACTACGGGGTCATGATCGGAGCCCGGCGGAATGCACCCGACGACCATTACTACTGGCGCATCACGCAGTTCCTCATGCCCTTCTACACCATGCCGCCGCCCCAGGACGAGGATCCGATCCTGCACTCGCACGCGTGGGTGCCGGCGGACGACGAGCACCTCATCAACTGGACCATCACCTGGCACCCCACGCGCCCGCTGCGGGAAGAAGAGCTGGCGTCCCTGGCCGACGGCTTCAGCTCCCACATCACGCGCTTCGGGCCGCCCATCAACGGCCCCTACGGCGACGTCCGCCCCGAGGCGACCCCCGACGACGACTACGGCATGGACTGGGAGGCACACCGCACGCGCATGTTCTGCGGCATTCCCGGTTTCGGCATGCAGGACCGCGCCATGACCGAGAGCCAGGGCCCCATCTTCGACCGCACCCGGGAACGCCTGGGCACCAGCGACACCGCCATCATCAAGGTGCGCAAGTGTCTCATCGACTCCGCCAGGATGCTGCGGGAGGGACAGGCCGACCCGCCGGGACTGGACCCGAAGCTGCACCACGTCCGCGCCACCTCGGTGCGGCTGCCCAACGATGCCGCGTGGGTCGAGGCGGTGCAGGACCGCGTGAACATCGCCTCGTAGGCCGCCGCATTCGTTGCCAAGGTTGCCACGGAGCCAGTCGGCCGCCGGGAAACAGTGACGACAGGAACGTTCGACCGTGACGTTTGAAGAGTACATGGCCGTGCCCTACGTGTTGCGCGTGGCCGCGGTTCGGGGACCCGACGGCCGGTGGCTGCGCCGGGCCGAGTATCCGGAGTTCCCGGGTTGCTTCGGCGAGGGGCTTTCGCCCGAAGAAGCCCTGGACGACCTCGACCGCAACCGCGAGCGCATCGTGCGGGAGCTTCTCGCCGCGGGCGCGGACATCCCGGTGCCTCGCCGCCCGCTGGAGAGGCTCATGAGGGCCGGGAAACAGAGTGTGTGATGACGCCACTTGGCCACGAAACGCCACCGCCAATTCTTGTCCGGGCTTCGTTTTGACACAGCCTGGAAAGCGGGAATGACTTACTCATTACGTCTCCGCGCGGCGAATCTTGACGCACCCTGTTCCGCGGTAACGACGTTGCGAGACGTTGACAAGATGGAGAGAGGAGACTTGCTTTGAGCTTTGGAATGAAACAGGCGCGGGCGCTGGTGGATGCCGGCATCCGCGCGGCAGAGGAAAAGGGCTACCTGGTAACGGTGACCGTGGTGGATGCCAGCGGCAACTTCATGTGGGCCGGGCGCATGGACGGGACCAAATTCGTGGCGCCGGACATCGCCCGGGGCAAGGCCTTCGCGGCCGCGGCCTTCCGGCAGAGCACCGGCGGTCTGGAAGAGAAGGCCAACCCCAAACCGGTGTTCTACGCCGGCGTCCAGATCATACACGACGGCCGCATGGCCATCGGCCAGGGCGGCTTGCCCGTCTGGATGGGCGACGAGCTGGTGGGCGGCATCGGCGTGAGCGGCGCCGCGCCCCACGAAGACGAGGAAGTGGCCGCCGCTGCGCTCGAGGCGGAAGGCTTCTCGTTCCCGGCGGCGGACGTGGCCATGCGCTCGGCGCTGGGCCATTCACGGTAGGCGGCGCGTGGGCCGTCTCCAGGACAAGGTCGCGTTCATCACCGGCGGCGGCGGGGGCATCGGCGGCGCCACCGCCATGCTGTTCGCCGAGGAAGGCGCCGGATTGACCGTCGTCGACCGCGACGGCGCCGCCGCCGAGGCCAAGGCCGCGGAGATCCGCGAGCGGGTGCCTTCGGCGGACGTCCTTCCTCTGGCGGCCGACCTGAGCGACGAGGCCGAGGCGCGCAGGACGATGGCCGCCGCGAGCGCGCACTTCAGCGGCCTGGACGTTCTCGTGAACGTCGCCGGCATCCGGGTATACGGGCCCTTGGCCGACGCCGAGGAGGACTCTTGGGATTCCATCCTGGCGGTCAACCTCATGGCCACGGTCCACTGCTGCAAGACGGCCGTGCCCCTGCTGCGCGCCCGGAGCGGCGGCAGCATCGTCAACGTCTCTTCGGTATTCGGGGTGACCGGGCGCGCGGGAATGGGACAGTACGACGTCACCAAGGCCGCGGTGGTGAGCCTCGGCCGCACCCTGGCCATCGAGGAGGTGGGACACGGCATTCGCGTGAACACCGTCTGTCCCGGCCCAACCATCACACCTTTTCACATCGCGCGCGCCGAGGCACGCGGGATCAGCGAGGAGGAGTTGCGCCGAACGGGCGCGCAGCACACGCTCATGAAGCGCTGGGGTGAGCCGCGGGAGGTGGCCAGCACGATCCTGTTCCTGGCCTCCGACGAATCGTCATTCGTCACCGGCACGACCCTGGTGGTGGACGGCGGCGCGTCCGCCGCCAGCGCGTAAGGAATCCCCTTCTCTTGCTCGGCGCAAGAGTCGGCGCCCTTCGACTTCGTTCGTTCCAACCCGTGAACCGAAGTCGAAGGACGCTGCGAGAACTTCTCCGCTTACTCTCAGTCGGCCAACGGCACCACCGCGAACACGTGCGGCTCATCGCCGACAACGCGGCTCCGATGGCCGCGGCCGGTGAGGTCGTCCGCAAGCATGATATCGCCGGCCTGGAAACGCCGCACCTCTCCCCCGCCGCACTCGATGTCCCACGCTCCCGAGAGAGTGAACAGGTACTGCCGCCGGGGGGCCGGGTGCCAGTCGAGCAGCACGCCCGGCGGAACCCGGCGGACGTTGACGCTCTTGGCCGCGCCCAGGACGACGCTTTCCATCTGCCGGTCCGGCTCGAACTTCAGGTCGATGTCCTCGAAATGGGATTCGCCGTCGTCTCCGGTGTAGAGTCTCAAAGTCTGCATGCGACTTTCCCTTTCCCGTCTGGCGCGGGCGCGCGGCAGCGCGCTAGTTCTTCAATGACTTCTTGACGATCTCGGCGTTGTCCTGGATCAGGCCGTAGAAGCCGTTGAGCATATCCACCCAATCCTGGCCTACCACCGGCTCGATCTTGGCCTTCATCTGGGCGAATCGTGCCAGGACGTCGGGGTCCTTGGTGGCCGCGTTGAACGCGTTCTGGAGGATTTCCAGCCGGTCCTTGGGCATGTTCGGAGGCGCCGTGACCACCCGGTGCGATGCCAGCACCGTGAGTTCCGGGTGCCCCAGCTCGCCCACGGTGGGCACGTTGGGGAATTCCGGAGAACGCTCGTCCAGGTACACCCACAAGGCCCTCATGTCGCCTTCGCGGACGAAGCGCATCTGACCCGGAGAATCCAGGCCCAGCGCACGGCCGTCGCCCTCGCCGCGCACGATCCCCATGTTGGACGCGGGCGCGCTGGGGTAGCCCAGGACGAAACGGTGGTTGAATTTCATGACCGCGGCGGTGAGCACCTCCGTCACCCATGCCGTCCCGCCGACTCCCGTGCCGGTCACCAGCACCTCCTTGGCGTTGCGCAGGTCCTCCGGTTTGTGGAACGGGGTCTTGGCGCCCACGGCGAAGACGTAAGGTCCTGCCGAGATCTGGCCGATCCAGGAGAACTTCTTCAGGCTGTAGTGCGGCTTCGGCTCGTTGAACAATTCGGAGACGATGGCTCCGGGGATGTTGACCGTGGAGATGGTGTAGCCGTCGGGCTTGGATGCCCAGGTGAGGTTCCAGGCGATGTTGCCGCCCGCGCCCGGCTGGTTGCGGATGATGATGTTGACGCCCAGGGCCTTCCTCAGGCCCGGGACCATGGCGCGGCTGTGAAGATCGAAACCGCCGCCCGGACCATACGGGATCAACCAGGTGATGGTCTTGTTCGGGTACTTGTCCTGCGCCAGCACCACGTCCGCCGGCGCGGCAATCCACAAAACAGCCGACAGCAGAGCCCATCCGATCAGTTTACGCAACATGAGTGTCCTCCTTGGGTAATGCGTTGCCTTCGTGTCCGCTGCCGCCGGGGTCCACTCCGGATTTCGTCCGGTAGGGATCAGGCGGCATTGGGGCGGATGCCTAACACAAGCCTCTTTTGCCTGTCAATGCGATGGCCGGAAACAAGAGTGTCCGGGGAACACGGCGCGCCGCGGTGCTCAACCGGCGGCCAACTCGTTCTTGAAGTAGCTCAGGTCCCCCTGCCCTTCACGCAGGATGGCGATGCGGTCATCCACCAGCGAGATCACGCTGGACGCCAGCACCGGAAGAGTGCCGCATTCCATGATGAGATCCACCCGATGCCCGAAGATGGCCTCCAGGTCGGCGGGATTCGTCACCACCTCCTCGTTGCTCTCGTTGGCGCTGGTGCTCACCACGGGGTTGCCGAGCTGTTCCACCAGCGCCAGGGGTACGGGGTGGTCGGGGATGCGGATGCCCACGGTCTTCTGCTTGGACTGGAGCACCTTGGGGGTCTCCTTGGTGGCGGTGAGCACGAAGGTATAGGGCCCCGGGAGGAACCGCTTCAGAATCCGGTGCACGAAGTTGGACACGTGGCCGTAGCGGCTCACCTGCACCAGGTCGGAGCACACGAACGACATCGGCTTGTCGGCGTCGCGGCCCTTGATGCGGCGGATGCGCTCGACCGCAGCCTTGCTGGTGACGTCGCAGCCCAGGCCGTAGATCGTGTCCGTGGGATAGACGATGACGCCGTCGCGCTTGAGGACCTCGACGGCGCGGTCCACGTGCCGTCCCTTGAGGTGTTGGGGATCGATGCCGAGAGTCGTCGCCATGAAACAGTCTCCGGTTTCAATTGCCTTCAGGGTTCAGGGAGAGGACACGTCGGTGCGCCGGGTCATGAACAGGTCCGCCGGCAGCCGCGTGCCGAGGTTGCGCTTCTTCGCCTCTTCCAGCACCAGGTGGCCGATGGCGGCGAACTGAACGCCCATGCCGCAGTTGTTGTTGTGATGGGTGATCTCGGAGGCTGTGGTCCGGCCGGCGATGGTGCCGATGACGAGGTCGCCCAGCTCGTGGATCTGCTCCCAGCCGATGATGCCCTTGCGGATGGGCGACATCAGCTCCGGCTGCTCGTCGATCTCCACCTGCTCCTTGGAGTTCACCACGATGAGGTCGCAGTTCTCGATGGCCGCGTCGTCCAGCTCCCGGCGCTTGTCGAACCAGTCCGGGCCGATCATGGACACCAGATGGGTGCCCGGCTCCAGCAAGTCACCGTCGAACACCGGATCGCCGGAGTTGGTGGCCGTGACCACGATGTCCGAGTCGTGCACCACGTCCTCCGCTCGCCGCACCGCCCGCGCCTTCACGCCGTAGCGCTCGGTCACTTCCTTGGCGAAGCGTTTGCGGTTCTCTTCGCGGAGGGAGAACACCTTGACCTCCTGGATGTCCCGCACGGCGCACAGCGCCGACACCTGCCCATGGGCCTGGGTGCCGCTGCCGAAGATGCCCAGCACGGACGCATCGGGCCGCGCCAGGTACTTCGCCGCCACGCCCGTGGTGGCGCCCACGCGCAGCGCCGACAGGTAGTGGTCGTGGACGATGCCCTTGAGCGCGCGCTCCTTGATGCTGAAGAGCAGGACGAAGCCCGAGAAATCACCGGGGAACTCCATGCGGCTGCCGCCGCCGACGTTGCGGAAGCGGATCTGCGACGAGTCCAGACGCACCGCCGCCGTATCGAACGCAGGCACGGCGCCGGGAATGACGTTCAGCCAGTACCAGGTTCGTTCCAGCCCCTCCAGCGGCATGTGCAGCCGGCGCCGCGGCATCCCCTCCGCGATCTTCCGGCCCAGCTCGACGTAGGCCGTTTCCACGGCCTCGACGATCTCCCCCATTTCGAGGAGACCCTCCATGTCGTCGTTGGTCAGGACCCTTACGTCGTCGTCCGGCATGATGCGGTTCCCCAGGGACAGCCGGTTGCCGTCCCTCGATTCGGTTCTTCCATTGCGCGGTCCGCGCCCCCTTGCGACGGCCGCGCGCCATCGTGCTCAACGTAGACCGGCCGGCGACGAACCGTCAACCTGCGCCGGCCATGCAACACCCGCCGGATCGGCATGAATGCGTCAAGACTCATTACGAACCGAACATTCCCGGCATCGAGAACAAAGGACATTCCGGCTAGTGCGGTGTCGGGTGATTTCGCATTATAATACGCGAGGGTTCATCCGACACCACGGGTTCATGACCTGAAAGGACAAGGATCTTGAAACATACGGGTCTTCGCGCAACGATCGCCGCCATTCTCTGGGTTCTCTGCACCCTTCTCTTCCCCGCCGGTAACGCGGCGGCCCAGAACAACGCCCCGCGGGACGCTGACCTGATCGCGCAACTCAAGGAGAACGCCGCCCGGTTCGAGTACTCCTCAGGCAAACCTGGTGGGACCTTGACCCTGTCGACGATCTCCGGGCCGAAGACGTTCAATCTCGCCATCTCGACCGAGACGTCCTCGACCCAGATCCTCGAATACCTGTTCGAGGGACTCGTCGAGACCTCCTGGCTCACCGCCGAGGTGGAGCCGGCCCTGGCCGAACGCTGGGAATCATCGGAAGACGGGCTCGTGTGGACCTTTTTCCTGCGCAGGGACGTGCAATGGGCCGACGGGAACCCCTTTTCCGCGGACGACGTGGTCTTCACGTTCTCCAGGATCATCTACAACGACGCCATCCCCGCGTCGGCTCGGCCGGGCCTCACCATCCGCTACCGCGATGACACCACGCAGGCGTGGAGAAAAAGCCAGGCCAAGGTCGAGAAGGTCGACGCGCACACGGTGCGCTTCACCCTGCCGGCGCCGTTCGCGCCCTTCCTGCGGGCCATGGCTACGTCCATCTATCCCCGACACATCCTGGCGAAGCACGTGGACGACGGAACGTTCACGTCCACATGGGACGTCGGCACGGAGCCGGGCGACATCGTCGGCACCGGACCCTTCGTCATCGAGCGCTACGACGCCGGGGAGCGCATCGTCCTCAAGAGGAACCCACGGTACCGGCAGCGGGACGCGGCGGGAAACGCCTTGCCGTACCTGGACCGCATCGTTTACCTGGTGGTGCCCAACCTGGCCACCGCGCTGTTGAAGTTTCAGGCCGGTGAAACCGACTTCCTGGAGGTAGCCGGCGAGCATTTCCCGATCCTGAAACCCCAGGAAGCGGCGAAGAACTTCACCCTGTACAAGCGCGGACCGAACTTCGGCACGACCTTTCTGGCCCTGAACATGAACGCCGGCAAGAATCCCAACAACGACGCTCCATTCGTCGATCCCGTCAAGCTCAAGTGGTTCCGGACGCTGGCCTTCCGCAAGGCGTTGGCACACAGCATCGACAAGGACAGTATCATCGACAACGTCATGAACGGACTCGGCTATCCGCAGTGGGCGGCGGTGAGCCCCGCGGCCGGCGACTTCCACAATCCCAGCGTGACCCGCTACCCGTACGACATCCCCACGGCCAATGCGCTGCTCGACGGCCTGGGTTGGTTCGACGTGGACGGCGACGGCATCCGCGAAGACGCCGAAGGCAACAGCCTTGTCTTCAACCTCGCCACCAACTCCGGAAACACCGTGCGGGAACGGGTATGCACGCTCATGAAGCAGGACCTGGAGAGAATCGGCATACGGGTCAATCTCAGGTTCCTGGAATTCAACAAGCTGGTGTCCCAGCTCACCAGCACCTACGATTGGGAAGCCATCGTCATCGGCTTCACGGGGGGCGTGGAGCCTCACCACGGCATCAACTTCTGGCATTCCAGCGAACGGCTGCACCTGTGGTTCCCGAACCAGGAAGAACCGGCCACGGAATGGGAGAAACAGATCGACGAACTCTTCGTCCAGGGCAGCCGCGAGCTGGAGCATCACAAGCGGGTCGCGCTCTACAGGGAGTTCCAGCAGATCGCTTCCGATCACGTCCCCGTGGTCTATACGGCGCTCGCCGAGCGCATCACGGCACTCCGGAACCGCTTCGGCAATGTGACGCCGACCCTCTTCGACCTGTTCGACCCACGCAGACTTCACCTGCAATGACGGGTGTCCCGCCTCCGGTTCGGGACAGCGTCACGGAGAACCCGGCGATCCCAACATGACCGCATACATCGCACGGCGGCTGCTGATCACGATTCCGTCACTGTTCGCCCTGACCTTCGTGATCTTCATGATCATCCAGATCGCTCCCGGGGATTACTTCCACCAGTGGGCCCTCCAACCCGACCTCGACCAGCGGCAACTGCGCCAGTGGAAACGCGAGTTCGGCGCGGACAAGGGCTGGGGCACTCAGTACCTGCGTTGGCTGCGCGGCGTGTTGTTCGACATTCGTTTCGCGAGCGAACGCGTGCGCATCGCCGACTTCGAATACGCCGACCTCCCCGCCAACCGGAGGGCCTACGAAATTTCGGGCAACGCCACGCCCATCCTGGTCCCGCTGTCCGAAGACGGCACCTTCGGCCTCGGCTTCAACTTCGACGCGCCCGGAGAGATCGGCGTGCTGGGAAAGACGGACAACCCCAACGCGGCCAGTCAACGGCCCGGCAATCACTGGTCCGGCGATGACTTCCAGTCCGTCGAGATGGAACTCCGCAACGACCGGGTGGGCGGCGCGGACGTTTTCCTGCGCATCCAGGACGGCAACGGGAAGGCCTTTCAGGAGCGCCGCTCCATCGATGCGGACGAGCCCGCGTCCATCACGCTGACCGACGCCGATTACGCCCGTTTCGGCGTGGACCGGAGCAAGCTCAAGGGACTGTTCCTGTTCGCGCGGCAGCGCGGCGGCCGGCCCGCGATGCTGGAGGTCTCCTGCCGGGCGGGAGACACGGCGTTGGCCGCAATGGGCCATGCGCTGGACCCGATGCGCCGCCTGGCGCTGATCCGCAACACCCTGCCGGTGGGGCTCGGGGACCTGAGCCGCTGTGACGGCTTGGGCTTCAGGATCATCGCGGCACCGGCGCCGCCCATGACGGCGACCGTGACGTTCCGGGACCTGGACGCCAACACCTACGCGACGGACGTGCGCCTGCCCCCCGGCGTCACCACGTCACTCTCGGTGGACTTCACGGAACTTCACGCGGCGGGTCTGGAAACCACGCGCATGGGGCCGATCTCGTTCCAGGGCGACGTCGCCGGTTCGCTCTTCGTAGACGAGATCCGCCTCGAGAAGGCCGGCAGCGGTTTCCATGTCGGCGCGCCGGACTTCGGCAAGTCCATCGCCAACCGCCAGCCCGTCTGGACCACCATGTGGCCGTTCCTCAAGAACACCATGCTGTTGAACGTGCTGGCCATTCTCTTCACCTGGCTGCTGTCGCTGCCCATCGGCATCTACTCCGCCACCCATCCCTACTCCTGGAGCGACAAGGCCTTCGGCTTCATGGCCTACATGGGCATGGCCGTCCCTTCGTTCTTCCTGGCGCTGTTGCTGCTCTACGGCGCATCCTTGACCTATGATCTCGACCCGGCCAATCCGTTCTACGAACTTCTTCCCATCGGCGGGCTCACCTCCGCGAACTATCACGACCTCGGCACGTGGGGCCGAATGACGGACCTGGCGCGTCACTTGGTTCTGCCGGTGCTCGTTCTGGGAACCGGCGCCATGGCGGCGCTGGTGCGGGTGCTGCGGGCGGAGTTCCTCGACAAGAGCCACATGCAGTTCGTGGTCACGGCACGAGCCAAGGGCCTGTCCAACACCATGGTGAACTACAAGCACATCCTGAGAAACGCCGTGACCCCGTTCGTGGCGGGCTTCGGCTCCCTGCTGCCCACCCTCATCGGCGGCTCGGCCCTGGTGGAGATCGTTTTCGGCTACCCGGGGATCGGGCAGTTGATGCTGACCGCCGTGCGCTCCTACGACATCTACGTGGTCATGGCCAGCTCGCTTGCGGGAGGATTGCTGCTGATCATCGGCAACCTTCTCGCCGACATCCTGCTGGCATGGGTCGACCCCCGCATCAGCTACCGATAGCGTCCATGCCGCCCGAACCCGACAACACGAGCCGCGAACCGCGCGGCGTACCCGGTTCCCGCTCTCCGGTCCGCCGCGCCCTGTCACGCCTGCGGCACAACCGCCTGGCCATGCTGGGATTCTGGATCCTCGTGCTTCTCTACGGCAGCGCCATCTTCGCGGATTTCCTCTCGCCCCATCACTATGCCGCCAGCGCTCGCAAGAAAGCCTACCATCCGCCCATGATTACCTGGGTCCATATCTTCGACGAGAACGGACTGACGTGGCCGTACGTGCGCAACAGCACGTTCGAGTTCGACGAGAACCAGCGCAAGGTCTATCGCGAGGTGCCGGGCACCGCCTACCCCATCGGGATTTTCGTCACCGGGGACCCCTACCGTTTCCTGGGACTGATCGAAACGCGAATCCACCTGTTCGGTCTGCGCGGCGTGGAGGACATTTCCCACACCGACCCCAACCGCCCCATGCTGTTCCTGCTCGGCTCCGACAATTTCGGCCGTGACGTCCTTTCCCGCCTGCTGCACGGCGGCCGCATCTCACTGTCGGTGGGACTGGTGGGGGTGACCATCACGTTCGTCCTGGGAATGCTCATCGGCGGCGCCTCCGGTTATTTCGGCGGCCGCACGGACATGCTGATTCAGCGGCTGTGCGAGATGCTGATGATGGTGCCGGGCTTTTATCTGCTGCTGGCCCTGCGCGCGGCGATTCCCGCGGACTGGACGTCGTTCCAGACCTACATGGCCATCGTCGTCATCCTGAGCTTCATCGGTTGGGCCAGCCTTGCGCGCATCATCCGCGGCCTCGTGTTGTCCATCAAGGAAATGGACTACGTCACCAGCGCACGGGCCATGGGCTTGCCCCACGCGCGCATCATCGTCCGCCACGTGCTCCCCAACACGTTCTCCTACGCCATCGTCGCCGCCACCATGTCCATCCCGGGTTACATCCTCGGGGAATCCGGCCTGAGCCTCATCGGCCTGGGCATCCAGGACCCTGAGGCGTCCTGGGGCAACATGCTGGCCCTGGCCATGGACATCGCGCAGATCCGTTTCCACCCGTGGGTGCTGATCCCCGGCGTCCTGATATTCGTCACGGTGATGGCGTTCAACTACATCGGCGATGGACTTCGAGACGCGCTCGACCCCCACGGGGTCCAGCAATGAGACGCTGGTGCCGCGTCCGGCAAATACCTCTGATCGGTTGCGCAGGATTACTTGTCGTCGCCAAGGTGCGATGAGGCGGCGCTACCGCCCGGTCAACGGCGGCCCCGGCGCCGCAGCGCCCGCGGCGTGAACTGGTTCGGGTTCAGCTCCAGGTCGAAACGCGGCGGCTCGTATTCGTTAGTCAGACCCTTGACGAGATAGCGTCCGTTCTGGAGGTCGTAGATCGACATGCCGGTGCTCCACAGCACCGGCACCTGGTAGTGGTTGATGATATAGGCCTGGCTCAGCCGCCACATCTCGCCGCGGGCATCGTACTGGTCCACCACCGCGATCTGCCAACTGTCCTCGTCGAGATAGAACGTGCGCCGGGGAAAGATGTGCCGGGTGCCTTGCTTCAACCGCGCCTCCACCACCCACACCCGGTGGCGCTCGTAGCGGGTCAGGTCCGGGTTGATGTGGCCCGGCTTCAGGACGTCGTCGAAGCCATGGCCACCGCTCGCGAGCTTGTAGCTGTTGTAAGGGATGTAGATCTCCCGTTTCCCCACCAGCGTCCAGTCGTAACGGTCCGGCGCGCCGTTGTACATGTCGGCCTGATCGTTGGTGCGCTGGCCGTCGGAGCCCGTGCCGGGATTGTCATAGCCGACGTTGGCCGCGCGCCGGACGCGACGCTGCCCGGGATTGTAGACCCACGCCTTGCGCGGCTCCGCCGCCTGGTTCAGGGTGTCGTGGACCAGGATCAGCGAACCCGCCAACCTTGCCGGGGACAGCACCTCCTGGAGGAAGTAGGCGAGCTTGTTGTCGATGTTCTCCGTGGTTGCGCCGGGCTGCTGGTAACCCCACAACACCTGCTCGCGGATTTGCACCACCACGTAGGAGCCGTCGGCCGTGGGCGCGGCCTGACCGCTGGTGACGCGCACGGACTTGCCGCGGTAGCGCAGCAAGTGGTTCCAGATGGCCTCAAGCCCGTTCTTGGGGATCGGGAACGGGATGCCCTCGGCGGCGTTCACCACGCCGTTGCCATCGTCAGTGAGCATCGCGGTGACGGCGTTGCCGATGGTGCGCTCGTAGATGCGCGGTGGCAGCGACGCCGTGCGCCGCGCCCGGTACACCGGCATCCGGTAGGTCTCGGGGTAGCGCCGGAGCACCGCGATCTGACCCGGCGTAAGGTTCGCCTCGTATCGTTTGTAATTCTCCGCGGTGATGGTGAAGAGCGGCTTGTCGTCCGGGAACGGATCGACGAGGCGCTTTCCCGCACGATAGCCGGCCGGCGGTTTCGTGATGCCGCCCTCCCATGCGGGAATGGTGCCGGCCTCGTTGCCCGCCTTTTCGGCGCCCAAGGGCGTCAACTCCGCTCCCAGCCGGCCCGCTTCTTCGGCCGTGACCTTCGCCGCCGCCGGTACCGCCGCGATCAGCGCCCATACCAACGCGGCCGCCCAGATGCTCCGTCGCGTATTCATGTGATCCAAACCCGCTTCATGTGATCCAATCCCGCTCCGTCAGAAGGAATAGCTCACCGTGAACGACACGAAGTCACGATCGGCCAGCATGTTGTGCTGGCCCGCGCCGAAGAACTGCGTGTACGCCAGTTGCGCCCGCCAAGACAGCAGGTAGCTTGCCCCCACCGACAGCGTCACCGTCTGGCGTCCTTCCACGAAGTTGCCGATGGGCCTCGGTGTCGTGCCGTTGACGTCGTGGGCGAAGGCGACCTGCGGCGCAAGGTTCACCGGTCCGAGGGCGTTGCTGTAGGCGCCCCGCAGCACGGCCCGGTAACCCCATGAGAACGGATCGGCGAAGCCGGTCACTTGGGTTACCGGCTGGACTCCGCCGGCCGTGAAGGCGGGATTGCCACTGGTCCATGTGCCCGTGCCGTCGTAACGGAGCTCCGACTTGTCCTCCATGTCCTGGATCTGGGTAAATCCGGCCTCGGCCAGCACGATCCATCCGTCGGCCCCCAGCATGGGCGCCAACGCCTTGGACACGGCTACAGAACCCTGCACCACGTCCTTGCGGCGAAAGCCCGGAATCTCCTGCCCCGGGTCCGCCGGACCGGTCTGGCTCATGCTGAACAACTGCCCGGCGCGCGCGAGGCCCGCCAACAGTTGTCGCGCGGGGCCTTGCGCCATGGCCGCCTGCGCGGCGAGCCTCCGCAGCGGACTCAACGCGGAGTATATGAGCTCTGCGTTGTCGACCTGGAGCGGCTGGTTCCGGCGATAGGCGACCTCGGCCTGCAAGGTGACTCCGCTGCCACCCAGTTCGCCGTTGAAACTCGCGCCCATGAGGTCGATGTCCTCCGGGAACTCCCGGAGATACCGGATGGAGCCGACAAAGCCCCCGGGAGCCGTCCGTCTCGCCAGGTCGCCCGCGGTAACGGACACCAGCGGCAGACGGCTGTGGATGCGCGCGTAATACAGTCCGAACTCCGAATCGTTCAACGCCGCCGCGAAGTAGCGCAGCGCCACACCGAACTGGCCCTCATGGCCGGCATCGCGGTCGGCGGCGCGGGCCACGCGAGAGCAGAGCCCCGCGGGATTGGCGCGGCTGGGACAAGCCGGGTCGGGTGCGCCGTCTCGGTCGTCCCCTCGTCCGGGCCGGCCGAGCCCGAGATGGACCGTATCCCCCCCGGGGCCCACGATGTCGCTGGCGGAGAAGAACGTACCCTTAGCCTCGATTTCGGAGTGCTCCCAACGGAACTGGTAGAAGCCTTCCAGGGAGAAGCTGTCGCCGATGCCCACCTTGACGTTGGCCGCGGGGACCGGCACGAGCACGTCCCGCAACTCGGCACCGGCGACTCGGAGCTTCGCGACATCGGCCGGGTTGATGGAGTTGATGCCGCCGCGAAGGAAGACGCTTTCGCCCCAGCTCATGACCTGGTTGCCCAATCGAAGCGAGACCGGCACGGCGCCGGCATCGAAGTCGCCGGCCACATAGGCGTCGAGCAACTGGAAGTCTCGTCCGGCGTGCCCCTTGGCGGCGGCGGACAAGGCCGTGCGCTCGGTGTCGCCATCCGCCACCGCGTGATCGTAGAAATACAGCACTCGCCCGAACAGGCTCAACTCCGCGCCCGGATTCTCCATGTTGAGCTGCAACTCGTGATTGACCTTGGTGTTGAGGGAGACGAGATCCCCGCGGTCGAAGTTGAGGTTGCCGTCATCACCGTTGAAGGTGTATGCCTTGCCGCCGCTGGCCAGGCTGAACAGGCGGTCATCGCGCCCGGACGCCCGCATGGCCGCGCCCATGGAAACGGTGGTGTCGAAGTACCCGGTGACGCCGCTCTCGTTGGCCGGCAGCGCCAGCGCGGCGGCGAACCGAGGGTTGGACAACCCCGCCGCGACCATCAGGCCAGCCAGCACCCACGCCGTCGAAGCCGAGGGCAGCGTGCGCCGCCGATGGGAACCCATGAGAGACGCCAATACCGTTATCATCTCGCCATCCCCTCCTCTGGTGTCGGGTCGCTACAGCTCCGCCGCCCGCTGCAGTGCCGCATAGAAGTCCTGGTACGGAGTCCCTGCGATCTCTTGCGGCAGGTCGCGGACGATCTCCACGGTATAGGCAACGGGCAGCGCGATCCCGACCACCGTGCGCACCGTGAGCGGGTCGCCCGGACCGCCATTCTCATGAACGACGCCCAGCACGTGCCTCAGCCCGTACTTTGCCCGCCCCGGCGTCAGGTCCCTGAGAACCAGCGGCGTCTCCACGCCGCAGCGCACGTCTCCCGGCCGGCGCACGAAGGTGTCCCACGCCGGCGCCTCACTGCTTGAAGCCATAGTCGCTCCAGTTCTTCAGCACCTTCTCCCGCACCTCTTCCGAGAAGATCGAATCCAGGGTGGCCTTCACCGGCGTCTCCCACTCCCGCGACCACTCGCCGGGCCAGGTGCAGTCGTAAAGTACCGTGGCCCCCTTCTGGGCCGCCCGCTCCGCCTGGCTGTAGCACGGCGTCAGCGTGTTGGCCCGGCCTTCGTAGTGGATCACGTGGATGCCGTTGGCCGGGTGGCACTTGGTGGAGAAGGCATGCAGCACCTTGCCGATATCGTACACGTCGGTGTCGGTGTCCACCAGGAAGAGTTTCGACAGCAGCGCCCGGCGCGAAGTCAGCACCTGGAGCACCTTCCGGGCCACCTCCTGGCCGCCGTAGTCCACGCTCATCACCGCCAGATGCACGGCCCCCTCCGGCGGCACGTAAACGTCCCGCACCGGCACGCCGTGGCGCTCCAGCCGGCGCTTGATGGCCAGGGCGCCGGACAAGGCGGTCACCGTGGAGCTGTCGTCCTTGTAGCCGGTGGCGTCCACCGTGAGCACGGGCTTCTCCCGGTGGGTGATGGCGGTGGTGCGAAACAGGATGCCGTTGCCCATCTCGCCGGTGCGGTAGCCCGGGTACTCGCCATAGGGACCTTCCAACCCCACCCGGTCGGGCAGCACCTCACCCTCGATGACGATCTCGGAATGGGCCGGCACCAGCAAGTCACTGGTTTCGCAGCGGATCATCTCCACCGGACGCCCGCGCAAGCCGCCTGCCAGGCTGGCCTCGTCGCCCCCCAGGGCATAGGTGGCGGCCGCGGCGAAGTGCGACAAAGGGTCGGTGCCGATGGCGATGGCCAAGGGCATGGGCTTTCCCTTGGCCGCGTAGTGTTCCTGGAACACCTTGCCCAGGTGGCTCGTGGGGCGCGGGAAGCCGGTCAGATGGTGTGCGTCGTAGACCATGAACCGGTACATGCCCCAGTTGACCCAGCCGCTGTCCACGTCCTTGGAGATGACCAGATCCCAGGTGCCCAGGTAACGCCCGCCGTCGCCCTCGTGCAGCATGGGAGTGGGCAGATCGAACAGGTTGGCGTCCGGCCCCTTGCGGACCACCTGCTTGCACGGGGCTTCCTCGACCTCCACCGGATCGATGGGGTTGCCCTCCCCCTTCTCGTAGGCTTCGTAGATTTCCCGGACCGTGGCGGTGGGCGGGAGCCCCAGGGCGATGGCGATGCGCCGCCACGTGGCCACCGGATTGACGAAAACCGAGACGTCGTCCACGTAGTCCGTGACGCGCTTGAACCAAACCGCCGGGCCGTCCTTCTCACACGCCAGGCGGCTGATGGCGCCGAGTTCCAGGTCCCAGCTCACTTCCTTCTCCACTTCCACCAGGTCGCCGGACCGCCGCAGTGCCTCCACGAAGGCGCGATTGTCGTCGAAAATCATGCGCTCAAACGTAAGGGGCCGAAGTGATGATTGCAAGTGAATGAAACGCCTTCGCAAGTGAATGAAACGCTTCCGGTTTCGGGCCAACGCATGTCCCAGGGACGGCCGTGGCCGTGAGCAAACACTCCCGCGCGCTTCATGCTAACGGCGACTTTCGTTGAGCGCGATCAGGGTGAAGACCTTCTTCATCTCCTGCTTCTTGAACCGGGTTGACAGGCGGCGCATGACGTCCCCCTTGTTCTCGGACAACTTGATCCCCAACTGCCGGTATTCGTCCATCACCCGGCTCTTGAACTCCATCTCCTCGCGCACCGTGGTAATGCACTCGTCGATGCAGGTTCTGAAACCTTCGATCTGGTCGTCCCCATACTCCTCCGCCAAGAGCGGATACAGCGTCTCATAGGTCAGCACGTCCTGGCTCTCGAACAGGTTCCAGCAGGTGGCGATGACCGCGGGCTTGTTGATACCGCCTACCCAGTGCACCTCCTCGACGGACTCGGGCTTGCACTTGAACAGCACGGTGGCGCCGGCGCGCGTGCGCACGTACCACACCGCGCCCTCGACCCCGGCGATCTTGCCGTCTTCCACCGGGCGGTTGCCGCGCTCCAGCCGTTCGCGGATCGCGCCGTACTCCGCCACCGGCTCGTTGCCCGCCGCCAGCGTGCCGTGGAGGGTTGCCAGCGGAACGCCCCGGCTATCCAGCCCGGAAGGCGACCGGGGAGTGCCATCCTCGCTGACGCCGAAGAGCAATACGCAGTCCAAGGGCTCCTGGTAGAGTATGAGATGCGTGTTGCGGCTGCCGTAGAGCTCGAAACTCAGAGAGCAGCCATTGATGTCCACCAACTCGGGAATGACCGGATAGCGCGCCAGCATCTCCCGCCACAGGTCCAGGAAGTCACCGAAGCGGCCGTTGCGCAGGACCGGGGACAGGCGCAGCTTGTAGGTGCGGTAACGGCGCCCTTGCGAGTCGCGGTAGCCATAGGCCAGCACGTTGGTGCCATCGTACTTTTCGAAGATCTCGATCTCCCGGATCGGCGGAAAGTTGAACTTGCCCTGGCGGTCGAACGGGTAGTGCAGCTTGGGCGTGGCGAAGACCACCTGCGGCGCGGGCGCCTCGTTCACGTGAGTGACGGCCAGCGCCCCGTAGCGGTGGTCCGGCCTGCGGGAGAGGAAGCCGCGCAAGGCGACGTCGTTAAAGGGATCGACGACGTCGAACTCCTGGAGCCATTTGGCGTCCAGGGATAGAGCTGCGGCGGCGGTTTCGATGTCTTCCACAACTAGAAACGTACCGGAAAACATCAGGCCCGCAACACTTCACGCCGCCCACGGGCGTCAGGCCGGTCTCCGGTCCCGAATCCGGCGCACCTTGATGCGGTTCTCGACCCCGAGGGAACGGCCAAGCTCGCCCGGCGACAGGAGCATGGCTTCCATGCTGAGGTTCGTCGCCACCTTGAGCTCCCGCTCCAGTTGCCGCTTGATCCCGTCGCCGGCCTCCGCGCCGGGACGCATCTCCACTTCCACCGTCAGCGTGTCCCGCTGTCCCACCCGGTCCACGGTGACCCGGTACTCGCGGGTGAGCTGCGGCAGCCGCTCCAGGGCGGTCTCCACCGAGGTGGGATAGAACGGGATGCCGCTCACCTTGACCATGTCGCTCAGCCGGCCCTGAAGCTTCGAGATGCGCCGGAAGGTGCGCCCGCAGCCGCAGTCGTCCTCGATGAAGGTGCACAGGTCCTCGATGTTGTAGCGGATCACCGGCGCCGCCTCCTTGAAGAGGCAGGTGACCACCAGCACGCCCTCCCGGCCCGGCGGCACCGGCTCGTGGGTGGCCGGGTCCAGCACCTCGAAGATGTAGGCGTCCTCGTTGACGTGGTAACCGTTCCGTTCCTCGCACTCGAAGGTGGGGGAGCCGGTCTCCACGCTGCCGAAGTTGTCGTAGGCGGACACGCCCCAGCGGCTCTCGATGGCCCGCCGCGCGGCCTCGGTCATGGTCTCGGAGGTATGGATCGTGCGCCGCAGGTTGAAGTCCTTCCGGAGGTCGAAGCCCTGCCCTTCGGCCACGTCGGCCAGATGGAGCACGTAGGACGGGGTTCCCGCGAGCACGGTGACGCCCCAGTCCCGGGCGATCTTCACCTGCCGCTCGCTCGGGGTGACGCTGCCGCTGCCCGTGGGCACCACCAGCGCGCCCAGGTGCATGGCGCCCTCGGAGGCGGTGAACCCCACGATGAAGAGCGTATAGGCAAACACGATCTGGAGGATGTCCCCTTCCCTCACCCCCTGGGCATGGAAGCGCCGGCTCCACAGCCGGGCGATGATGTCCCAGTCGTTGCGCGTGAAGAAGAAAGGTTTGGGATTGCCCGAGGTGCCGGAGCTGGCCTGGACCCGCACGGCGGGGAAGTCGCCCTGGTAGTCGCCGAACGGCGGATGGAATCTGAGGCTGTCCTCGAAGTCGCTCTTGCGGATGACCGGGAGCTTGTGAATGTCGCCGGCCGTGCGGATGTCGCCGGGCTCGATGCCCGCCGCCTTCCAGCGCTCGCGGTAGAACGGGATGTGGTCCCAGGAGCGCTGTACCAGGGCGGCCAGGCGCTCTCCCTGGAGTTTCCGGATGAGTTCCGGCGGCGCGTTCTCGATCTCCCGGCTTTCGGGTGCGCCGGGATACGGTGAACTCGCGGCCGTCATGCACAGCCCCGTGAAAACGCCGACTTGGTCCGGTACGACGCGAACGACTGAAAAGGAGATTGCGCCTTCACGAGAACCCTGACGATTCGCTACTTGCTTTGTGAAACGACCTCGTTCAGCGTTGCCTCGGCCGCGTTGAACATGTCGGCCAGAATCTCCTGGCGCCGCGCCTTCAACCGCTCAACCCGGTCACACAGCACATCCGTGATCTCGGCCAAGGCTTGCTCGCGGGTCTCACGGGCAAGGCTTGTATCGTTCCTGTACTCGTACTTCTCCACCGTGTACTCGGCGATGTCGGCGATGTTGTCGCCGATCACGTTGAAATCCGCGGAGCCGCGGATCTTGTTGAGCCTGGCTTCAATGTCTTTTCCGGCCTGAGCCATCGTAGTCTCCCTGCGGGTTGCCACCCCTGTCGGAGTCAGGCGCTTTCGAACGCCTCCACCGCCGAAACCTGCGAATCGTAGACCGGGATGACCTTGTCGAAGCCGCTGACTTCGACAATGCCGCGAACCCCTTCCCGGAGCGCGCATATGCCGAACTTCTTCCCCGGCCCGTTGAACTTCTTGGCGATGGTCAGAGCGACTCTCAGTCCGGCGCTGCTGAGGAAGGTCACGTTCTCGAAGTCCAGGATAAGGGCGTCGTCGGACGAATCGACACCGTTCTCCAACAGGCGCTCGAACAGCGCGGCGTTGGCGCTGCTGAAACGACCGACCAGCATGGCGATCACGATCTCGCCCTTCCTGCCCCACTTGACATCGACGTCCATGCGTTCCAACTCCTTCCGGCTCGGACGGAGACCCGGCCTGCGATTTTACGCGTGGATCAGTGCCACGTTCCTCGTGGCCGCCGAGCGCGTCCCGCGGCCGCGAGGGCTGGATTCGGACCGAAAACCGCTTAGGGCTGCGGCTCGATGAGCGACACCTCGCCGCTCTCCAGGTTGTAGCGCCGGCGCAGGATCTTGGTCAGATCCGCGCTCAGGAACCGGAAGACCACCGCGGGCGTCTCCGCCGCATGCGTCGAATGGATTTGCCCCGTCAAATAGGGGTAGACGACGCCGGGTCCCAGCTTGTGCACTTCCTTGGTGTGCATATCCGCCTTCTCCGCGTTCTTGCCGTCGTCGACGCGCTCGTAGAGGCTGATCTCCGTGAGTCCCTGGTAGGCGCCGTAGACCACCCAGCACGGGCCGTGGTCATGGGGCAGGTTACCGTGTCCCTGGGGATGCACGTGACCCATCTGGACGAAGCCGTACTCCGGATCCCGGTAAAGCTCCCGCGACGGCTGCGCGTCACGGATGATCTCCGCAATCCAGGGATCGTCGGGACTGGTGGATGCGAGCATCCGTTCCATGGCGGCCTGCACCTTGAAGGGGAGATTCGCGTCGTTGCTGTCCTTCCACAGCGCGCGGAGTTCCTCGATGTAACGGTCGAACGTGCTGCTGGTGGTTGCCGGATCAAGTGCCATTTCACACCTCCTCTTGTGAGTGCCTACGACACCTCTTGCCAGCCACAACGGCATTGGCGGAGCGATTATACATAAAGGCACCCGAGAATCATAGAGGAAACGCGGGCAAGAAGGCAATCATGAATATCGTTTCGGCTATGTGTCATTGAGTTTTTAGCATGATTAGGGAACGCTTCCCGACGCATGAGCCCGCGCGACGCACGACGGCCTTGACAACGCCGGACCATTCCGGGATCATCGGCGCGTTTCGGGGCCCGGCCGGACATACCGGGCATTCCGTCAGAGGAGTGGCAATGATACTCGCAATCGACCATCACGACGCCGAACGGCTTCTCGACATGCCCACGAGTCTGGCGGTGCTCGAGGAAGTCTATCGGGACCTGGGCACGGGAGCCGCCATCACGAGTCCCCGCATCGACCTGCTCACCCCCGACTCCTACGTGGACGGCAACGGCAACACGTTGCCCGGCGCCCACAGCCTGAAGACCATGTCCGCGGCCACGCAGAAGTACGCCGCCATCCGCTTCCTCACCGACAAACTCTTCTGGCAGGAGCGCGACGGCAGCTTTCGCCGCGACCGGACCCCGGGCACCCGGCGGTCCCACAGCGTCACGCGCGGCTTGCTCTTCCTCTTCAGCCTGGAGAACGGCGACTTGCTGGCCATGGTCAGCGAAGGGCACATCCGCAATCTCCGGGTAGGTGCCGCGGCGGGTCTCGCGGCTCGGTATCTTGCCAAACCCGACGCCGCCACCGTGGGCGTGTTGGGGACCGGTTTCATGGCTGGGGCGCACGTGGACGCCATGCTGAACGTTACCGACGGGATCAAGTCGATACGGGTTTTCAGTCCCAACCCGGAGCACCGGAAGCGTTTTGTCGAGGACCCGCGGTGGGAGAATTGCCCGGACGTATCGGCCGTCCACAGCGCCGAGGAAGCCATGCGCGGCAGCGACATCGTCATCATCGCCACGAACGCCCTGACGCCGGTGATCCAGACCGCATGGCTGGAACCCGGCATGTACGTGTGCTCGGTGCGCCACTGCGAGATCGCGCCGGACACCTTCGGCCGCTTCGACGTGCTCGCGGTCAACTCCAGGGACAACCTCGGGCCGACGGTCTTCGTCGCCAAGAACGACAAGGGCCCCCTGCCCCAGCAGGTTCTGCTGGACATCGACAAAGGCTACCCGCCCGGCGACGCCGTGGACATCGACTGGGCCCACACCCCGGACCTGCCCGACCTCCTCCTCAATCGCCACCCCGGCCGCACCGACTCCGAGCAGATCACCTGCTTCAACAACAGCGTCGGCTTCGGCCTGCAGTTCGCCGCCCTCGCCGGCAAGGTTTACGAGGCCGCCGTCAGCCAGGGAATAGGGCGAGAGATACCGGAGGATTTGTTCCCGGACCTCTTTTAGTGTGGTGTCTGGTTAATTGGAGGAAGTCGGCGGCGGCACGAGGGGTGTCGCGATGGGTTCGCTCCACAGGCGGGGTTGGTTCCCTGCCTTCTCGATCAGGATCCACTTGAGCCAAGACTCGTCGTCGCGGTCGGGAAAGTCCTCGCGCAGGTGGCTCATGCGGCTCTCGCGCCGCAGCAGCGACGCTTCCAGCATCAGCCGGGCGGTCTCGACCATGCATCGGGTCTCGCGCAGGCGCACGAATCCGTGGACGTGGGCGGCGCGGCTTTGGGCGCCGCGTTCGGCGATGGCGTCCAGCTCTTCCAGTGCCTGCCGCATGCGGGTTTCGTGCTTCAGAATGGAGACCTCGTACGGGAAGATGAGGGACTGGAGCGCGCGCAGCAGGTCGTCGTCGCTCTTCTCGTCGCCGCCGCGCCAACCCGCCAGGACTTCCGCCTTGACCGAACGGGCCTGTCCCTCGGACACCCGCGGCCCATCGAATCGGCGGGCGTCGTCCGCGGCGCTCCTGCCGGCGATCCAGCCGGTGCCGTTGCAGGCGCCGATGTGGAAGCCGGCGAAGTGGCTCGCGCAGCTTGCCTGTGCCAGTCCGGCGGCCAGGAGGCCCGGGACCGAGGAGCGGCACGAGGCGTCGGTCTTGATTCCCATCTTGGTCATCTGGAACAGCGGGTAGTACTCCGTCCTGCCGAACATGTCGATGCGCGCGCGGTCGCCGAGCTTGCGGAAGAAATAGTCCATCCACGCCACCGAGCTTTGCAGGTATTGGCCGCGCTCCTCTTCCGGGATGAGTGACATGTCCAGGTAGAGAGGGCTTCTCCCCTCTTTCTTCTCCTGCACCATGGCTTTGCTCAGCGCCTGCACGTCGGCCCGGTCCGCCCAGTCGGGTTCGTAGTGTTCCATGAACGGCTCGCCCTGGGCGTTGACGAAGCGGGCGCCGTCCTGGATGGCGAAGGTGATGCCCTCGAAATAGAACTTGGGGGTGCCCGGCCGGAGATAACCGAACTCGGCGTTGGTGAGCACCGCGCCCGCGGCGTAGGCCAGGTGGGTGCCGGTGCCGGTGAGGTCCCGGACAAAGCCGGCGCGGAACGTGACGCTGTTGGTGGCCAGCACGGTGGCCCCGGCGCGCACGATGACGAACTCGCCCGTGCGCCCGTCGATGCCGTAGGCGCCGGTCACGCGCCCGTCGTCATCCCGGGCGAGATCCGTGACGAAGACTCGCTCCAGCAGGTCCACGCCCTCGGCCTCCAGCGCCTTGCGCAGACGCCAGCAGTATTCCAGCCCGCCGCCGTCGGGCTTGAGTACCTTGGTGATCTTGAGGCCGCGCGTGGGCCGGCGCACAAACTCGCCGTCCTCCTTGGGGAACACGAGCCCCATCTTCTCCATCTCGAGCAACTGGAAGTGAGAGACGGACAGGACCTCGTGGATCAGTTCCTGCTCGGCGATCCACTCGTTTCCCTCCACGATGTCGCGCACGCAGGCGTCGAGATCGTCCTCGGGGGTCACCACCACCATCCACGCGTTGGAGAAGGCGGTGTGTCCGGTGCGTCCCACCATGTGGGCGTCGAGCAGGGTGACGCGGCCGTCGGGAAGGTGCCGCTTGGCGCTCAGCGCGGCCCAGAGCCCGCCGGCGCCCGCGCCGACGACGAGCACGTCCGTGTCGATGAGTCTGCCGATCGTGTCAAGCATCTTCAAGTGCGGGAGCGAAGCGGCGCATCGTGGTGGGCTTCGAGATTCGTCCGGCCAGCGCGGTGAGCCCAAGTTACCACGGAAGCGGCCGGCGCCTCACGATGGGATGGACGTCGATACACTGCACCGGGCAGAAGATCTCGCAGTTGAAGCAGGTCACGCAGTGCTCCACGTGCTTGAGCACGGGCACGAGCCGTCCGCCCTGCTCTTCCATGTGGATGATGTCCGCGGGGCAGACCGGGTCACAGTCTCCGCAACTCGTGCACTTCTCGAGGTCGATGTCGACGATCATGATACCGTGGTCCGTGCGCCGGAGCGTTGCCCCCCGGCCGTCACGAATCCAGCTTCAACAGCTTCGCCGCCGTGCCGCCCATGATCGCGTCCTTCTCGGCGTCGGTCAACGGCAGGCCCCGGATGGCGTCGATGTATTCCCTGAGCGCGGTCATGCCCTTGCCCGTATCCGTACTGACACCGGTAAAGTCCTGGGGATAGTCGGTGGCGAACACCATCCGGTCGGAACGGATCCCCTGGAAAGCGCAGCCCAACGCCACGGTGCCCCCTTCGAAGCCCGCCATGTCGAAGTAGAGCATGTCGAAGTAATGCTCGAAGGGCTTGTCCAGCGTGCCGAAGCGATAGGCCTTGGCCACCAGCCGGTCCTTCACGCCGGCGATGCCGCCGCCGAAGTGGCCGATGACGAACTTGAGGTCGGGAAAGCGCTCCAGCACGCCACCGGCGACGATGCGCGTGGCGGCCACCGCCAGGTCCACCTCCCGGCCCAGGATGCGCGCCAGGTCGTAGTCCAGCAGCAGCCCGTAGCCCTCGGGCACCATGGCGGGATGGACGAAGACGGGCACGTCCAGGGCGCTGACCTTCTCGTAGAACGGAAATAGCTGCTCGGAGTCCAGCGGCAGGCCGCGGAACTGGGAGGTTGTGGCGACGCCGTGGAGCCCCAGTTCGCCGACGGCCCGGTCGAACTCGGCCATGGCGGGCGCGCCGCCCAGGAGCGGCGCCTGCGCCAAGCCGACGAAGCGGTCCGGATAGCGACGCTGCAACTCCGCCAGGCTGTCGTTGATGGCGCGGTTGTCCTCCAGGGTGGCGTCCCAACCCAGGAGACAGGAGAGCACCGACACGTCCACCCCGGCGTCGTCCATGTCCCGGAGCTGCATCTCGGCGTCGTAGAGCCGCGCGTGCATGGTCAGCCGCGGCACGCCGGTGTCGAGCTTGGCGAAGGACGGCGTCTCGGAATAGAGCCCGTGCTTCTGGGCGATCTCCTTGGGTACGTAGTGATGTTGGAAATCGACGATCATACGAATCCTCCTGCCAATCCCGCCTACGGCGACGGCGAGTAGCCCTTGTCCAGCCACTCGCCCAGGTCCGCGCCGAACCACTCGGTGGGCAGCTCGCGGCCGAGCCCCCTCTTCTTGCACTCCTCGTAGATCACCGCGCCCGCGGCGGCGAACTGTATGCCGACCCCGGTGTTGCTCTTGTAATAAATGATGTCGTCCGCGCTCTTGCGGCCGGGGTTCTCGCCGATGAGAACCTGCCCCAGCTCGCAGATCTTGTCCCAGCCGATCTTGCCCTCGTCGATGAGGTCGAGCATCTCGCGCTGCTGGTTGTGCAGGGAGGTCTCCTTGTTGTTGAGCACGACGAGATCCGCCCGCGTGAAGGTGGTGGCATCCGCCTCGGTGCGGCGATGCACTCCGTCGGTGTTGACGATGGTTGTGACCAACTGGCCGGGCACCAGCCAATCGCCATCGAACACCGGCGTGCTGGCGTTGGTGGCGCACATGACGATGTCCGCGCCTTCCACCACCGCCCGGGCGTTGTCCACCGGGCGCACCTGGATATCGAGCCGGCCCGTCATCTCCATGGCGAACCGTTCCCGGTGCTCCTTGGTGACGCTGTATACGCGCACCTCGCGCACGTCCCGCACCGCGCAGATCGCCGCCAGATTCTGCACCGCCTCGTTGCCCGAGCCGAACAACCCCACCACCCGGCTGTCCTCCCGCGACAGCGCCCGGGTCGCCACGCCGGTGGTGGCGCCCACCCGGATCGCGGACAGGCTGAAGTCGTGAATGATAGCGAGTGGTTCCGCGTCCTCCAGGTTGAACAACAAAACGAAGCCCCAGCTCCGGCGCGCCGGATACGGATAGTCCATGCGCTTGAGCCCCTCCACCATCCGCTCCCGCACCACCATGGAGTCGTAGCGCAGCGCCGCCACCCCGGAACTCGGCACCGCACCCGGAATGATGTTTGCCATGTAACCGTCGGAATCGGGGTCTGGCGGCACCTTGTAGCGCGTACGCGGCTTGTTGACCGCGATCCCCCGCGCCTCCTCGGCAAAGGCCCGCTCCATGTCGTCGATGATGTCCTCCACCCGAAGGACCTGTTGCACGTCAGGGTCGGCGATCAAAAGCATTAGGATATCTCCTCTCGGCTCGGCGGTCCCATCTTCTTCCGTTGTTCACTACCAGAACGCAACACTTGTGACGAGGATGGCCCGCCATACCCGCCTTGCCCGTCGCGGCGCCCCTCTGGTACATTAAAACCAAGGCATCGGCCGGAGTCCCGTCCGGCACCGCCGCATCGCCCACCACGAGCCGTTAGCTCAGCAGGTAGAGCATCTGCCTTTTAAGCAGAGGGTCGTCGGTTCGAGCCCGACACGGCTCACCAACAAAATCAAGGGGTTAGGCGGGATCGGCGGGAACGGAGAAAGCGATAAGTCACCAATAGGTCACCACAGATACAATGGCCGAACTTATCCACGACTGTCCCCATTGCGCGGCCTCAAGGACCGCCTTCACATGCCACGGTTCACAATACTTCTCTGATGAAGAAGAGGCGATCCCCCAGTGGAACACCCTTTTCGTGTGCCGCCACTGTCACGGGGGCATGGTCGTAAGATTCTTTGCAGTTATCGGCGGCGACTTAGACCCCATAAATTGCATCGGCGACCCACGAACTGATGGTTTCCGGATTAACGCTGTTTACCCTTCTCCAGCCAGACTGGAGGCACCTGCCCATGTCCCGTGCAAACTCGCCAAGGACTATGTAGAGGGATTAGAAAATCTCCGCGACGCGAAACTCACAAGCGCGGGGATAATGTTCAGACGAGTCCTCGACATAGCGACAAAGCGCCTCGCCCCGGACAAGAAAGACATGACGCTTTATGACCGCATCGTCTACCTGGAGAAGGCGGGGAAGATCACTCCAGAACTACGGGGCTTGGCAGATCGTATTCGTTTAGATGGCAATGAGGCAGTTCACGGGGAAAACTTTGACAAAACCAAGGTGGCTCAACTAAGCGACTTTACAAATTTGTTTCTCGTTTACACATTCTCGCTTCCCAAACGTGTCCAACTGGCCAAGGACGCATCCACCACAAACAAGAAATCCTCCAACCCTTGAATCCGTTCGCCGACGGGTCACTCACGGATCGGCTGTTTCGTTTTCCAGACGGCAACGCCGTCGGGGTTCCGGTGTTCCCATAGGTGGACGGTGCGCCCGTGGACGGTGCGAACTCGGCCCGTGACCTTGAAGTCGCGCGGGCAGTCATTCGCCGGTCTCGTGTGCCAGCCGGTCTCCGGGCTTGGCAGGCCGCGCGGCTTCACTTCGCCGGGCGGGGTTGCGTGCAGTTCAGACACACGCCGGACGGGGGCAGCGGTCTACAGCAGTCCGCGCAGAGCGAAATCATAAGTCACCTCCCAGGCCGACGGCTTCCAGCGCCACGGGCAGGGCCACGCCGGCCGCCGTCAACTTGCTGACCACCTGCGCCCGGCTCACCATGTCCATAGCGTAGGTGTCGAACTGGAGCTGGACCGGCTCCGCCAGCTTCTCGGTCAACTCGTGCTCGACCAGCCGGGCCAGCGGCAACACCGTGTTCAAGTGCCAGCGCCGGACGGTTTCTCGCTGACTTGTGCCGTCGCTGTCCAGGAACAGGGACGGGGGCATACCGCAGGCAGCCAGGACGCGCGAGAACGCGCTGTCAGCCGCCTTGACCATGCTGTCCGGGGGCATCGGCCCCAACCTGGACGCCTGCCAGTCGCGAGCCGGCGCCGCGCCCCGACCTTCGCCCCAACCGGCCGCCGAAGTCTCCACGAGAAGCGCCTTGCCGCGAGCCGTGCGAATGTCGGCTTTCAGCGCCGCCAGCGGGTCGCTTTCGTCGCCGTCGCCGCCATCCTGTGGAACCGCAAGAAGGTTCGCCAGCGGCCCGCCCGCTTCGTCCGCCAGGGACCGCTCGGCTTCGGCCATCAAGCGCGTTGACGTGTGTGCCCACGACGTTGGCCCGGTGCCGACGTATGGTTGCCCCGGCGTGCCGCCCCAGCGGACGAACACCACGGCCGCCGCCGGGAGATTCCATGTCGTGCTGGTGCTCGGCCCGTAAACCGTCGCCCGGACCGTCCAGCTTGCCGGATCGTGCGAGCCCTCCCAGTGCCCGCTTGACGCGGGAATCAGCCGGACGCGGCCCGTGCCGTCCAGCCGAATGACGTGCATATCCACCAAGGCTGTCACGACGGGCAAGAGCCGATCCGCAAGCGCCTGATTCACGGCCAAGGCTTCGGCCAAGGCGGCCCCGGTCAACGTCACAGCCATACGCGCCGCCTCCGTGCCCGGTCCCGGCGTCGCACTTCCGCGAGACTGCCCGCGTAGCTGGGCGAGTCCACCAGGCCCACGCCCATCAGGGCCGCTTCCTGAATGCGCCGAACGCCGTTCGTGAAGGTCTGCTTGACGGCCTTGAACTCCACCATCCCCTCACCCAGGAGCGGATCCAACCGGAGGGCGTCTGTCCCGCACCACCCCCCTCATCAGAAGTGGGACCTTTTCGATTGACACAAATGGGACATTTTCAGCTGACTTTGACATCGGCGTCTGACTGCATCGGCGCGAGCCTCGAAGGTGAGAGTCCCGTAGCGGCAATGCTCTCGGGACCTCCCTCCAACCCGGCAGCGCCATTTCCAGCAACATGCCTTGTACCGTGCGGTGCGGATGTCTTTCTTCAGTTCGATCAGCTGTGTCATTCTCACCAGCTTGTGGGATGGCGACGAATCGGTCGCGCCCACTATGGCGGAGAGACACCGGCTTGGCTTGACAGGTCGCGTCGATGACGGTTATCGGTTTGGCGTCTGGAGGTGAAACTGATGAGAGTTGCCTTGCTCGTCTTGGCCATGCTTCTGACAGGATGCGTCCGTGTTAGCACTGTCCCACTGGCAACGGATGCCGTGCAAATCACAGCCCGAGCCGCTCCGGCTTGCGGCCAAGAGGGCGCCGAACGGGTGGCCTTGCATCAAGCCTCGATAGAAACAATCAAACGGGAATTCGATCGTTTCATGATCGTAGGTAGTGGTTCTTCCAGTACCAACCGGCAGGTCGGGCATACGCCCATTACGGCACAGGTCACGCCATCCGGCAACGTGAACGTTTACGGGGGCCAACCCATCATGGCCGGAACCCATAATCAGGTTTTCACTGTCAAGATGTTTCGCGAAGGGGATCCCGCTGGGGATAAGGCCCTGTCCGCTAGAGAGTTGTTGGGCATCGACTGGAAGGAACTCGTAGCTAAGGACACACCCGTTACCTGTGTGACTGAACCCTAGTCCGTTGCCGTCCCGGGCAGTCTTCACCGCCGGAACCAACAACCTCTCACAAACCTGAGCGATAAATTTGACAAATTGTAAATGTCATTTACAATTTGCATATGAAGATCCAACGGCAAGTCCACCATACGGTCCTCACGGATCTGGAACAGTTTCCGGCGGTGGCCATCCTCGGACCGCGGCAGGCAGGGAAGACCACTCTTGCCAAGGCGGTGATATCGTCACGCCCGAATACTCTGTACCTGGACCTCGAACGCCCATCCCACCTGTCCCGTTTACAGGACCCGGAGACCTTTCTCTCCCTGCACCGTGACAAGTTGGTGTGCATCGACGAGGTGCAACTGCGGCCCGACCTGTTCCCGCTGTTGCGTTCGTTGGTCGACGAGGACCGTCGTGCCGGGCGGTTCCTGATCCTCGGTTCGTCTTCTCCCGAGCTTCTTCGGCAGTCTTCCGAGACTCTCGCGGGGCGGCTGTCCTATGTCTACATCACCCCGTTCCATCAGAAAGAGTTGGAACGGCCGGAGAAGGGACCCACGGACTGGCGTAGGTTGTTGTGGCGCGGCGGGTTCCCTTCCAGTTACCTGGCAACCACGGACGGCCGCAGCTTTCGCTGGCGCGAGAGCTACATACAGACCTTCGTCGAGCGCGACTTGCGTCAGTTCGGAATCGATCTGACACCGCAATACATGCGGCGGCTCTGGCTCATGTGCTGCCACCTGCACGGCCAGATCGTGAACTACTCGGCCCTCGGGCAATCCCTGGACCGAACGCACCCCACCCTGAAGAGGCACATCGACATCCTCGAAGCCACGTTCATGATGCGCCGGCTACCGCCCTTCGCCGTCAACACAAAGAAGCGGTTGGTCAAATCGCCCAAGCTCTATGTACGGGATTCCGGGCTGCTGACCTGCCTGCTGGAACTGGACAGCTTCGACAAGTTGTACGGCCATCCGGTCTACGGTGCGTGCTGGGAAGGGTTTGCGCTGGAGAACGTTCTTTCTCTGCTTCAGCCGCGAGGGATGTACGGCTTTTTCAGGACGCGCACCGGAGAGGAAATCGATTTGGTTGTGGAGCGCGACGGGAAACGGATCGGGTTCGAGTTCAAGACTTCATCGAACCCCAGCCTCACCAAGGGAAGCCGGACGGCCGTCGATCTGCTGGACCTGGACAGGCTGTTCGTCGTGGTGCCGCAGGGAAGCGCCTACCCCATCGACACGGACCGCGTTTGGGTGACGCCGCTGGACGAGATCGAAAATCACATCTGATGCGCGCGGCAGGCTGCGTTAGACTGCCACTTGAATTGAAACCGGCACCGCCCCCCGAATCGTCATTCCCGCGGAAGCGGGAATCCAGGGGTGGTGGTGGGGCACTGCAGGGGCGTTTCCCCGCCCGGCCACCCCTGGATTCCCGCTTCCGCGGGAATGACGATTCGGGGGGTGGTGCCTCACCAGTTTTGACACAGCCGCTTCCGCGGCAATGACGATTCAGGGGGTCGTTGCCTCTCCCGGACGGAGTTTCGACACAGCCTGCTTCCGCGGGACCGACGATTCGGGGTGGCGGTGCCGTGTCGTGGTTTGGCGGTGTATTGCCACACCCCAATTCACGGGAATGACGTTTCGAGGGTTCCCTGGCTCGCCAGTGTCACCCCAGCGTCCACTCCTCCCCCTCGACGACTTCGCCATCGACGCAGACGTAGTCCATCTCGTCCTCGGTCCGGGCGTTCTCCCCTGTCGCGTCGACTCGCCGGATGTCTTTTCGGTCCGATTTGTAGGCGGCGAAGCGCAGCAGCGCGAGCGCGGTGTCGCCGGTGCTCTCGAACTGGTAGTAGACCCCTTCGGGAAGAAGGATGCCCTCGCCCTTTCCCAGGACCGTAGCCTTCTGGTCCTTGTCGAAGAAGGTGGCCTCGCCGTCGAGCACGACGAACATGTGGTCCTCGCCGGGGTGGGTGTGGAGCTTGTTCTTGCGGCCGGGGGCATAGTAGTTGAGGCCGCTCATCAGGACGTCGGTCCGAACCAGCGGCATGTGGCTGCGGCCGCCGGTGATGCAGGGGGTCTTTACTGAAAAGGTCTGAGCTTCCATGGTTCTCCTCCTTGGGGATGTCTGGTGATGTCTCCGCGATGGGTTCCGTAGTGGCCTATCCCGCATTCCGATAGAAATTTCAAGGTCCATTGGCTAGGATGTCCGGCATGGAGGCGACCTACGTCATCGCCGTGCGGCACGGCGAGACCGAGTGGAACACGGAGGGGCGGCGCCAGGGGCACCTCGACAGCACGCTCACGGCCAAGGGGCGCGCGCAGGCGGAAGCGCTGGCGCAGCGGTTCACTCCGGACAGTTGCAACGCCATCTACAGCAGCGACCTGGGGCGCGCCTACGAGACCGCCAGGACCATCGCGGAAAAGACCGGACATGAGGTCGTGTCCGACCCGCGCCTGCGCGAGCGCAACCTCGGCATCTTTCAGGGGCTCGACGGCGACGAGATCCGTAAACGTTACCCGACGGAGTACGAGGAGCACCGCAAGGGCGGAGCGGACCACGCGGTGCCGTCGGGAGAGAGTTTCCGGCAACAGTCCGCGCGCAACATGGAGTGCCTGGAAGTGTTGGCCCGGCGCCACGAGGGCAAGAGCATCATGGTGGTCACCCACGGCGGCGTCCTGAGCGCTCTGTTCCGGCACACCCTGTCCATCCCGCTGGACGCACCCCGGCGCTTTTCGTTCAAGAACGCCAGCGTCAACCTTTTCAAGTTCCAGGACGGCACCTGGGGGTTGGAGACCTGGGGCGACATCACCCATCTCCAGCGGGTGGGCGCCCTGGACCTGTCCTATTTCTGAGCCACGCCGGGACAAGCGGGGACAAGGCAGACATGGAACACGAGAAATCACCCGGAGCCAGGTTCCGGCGCGCCGTGCGGGAAGAACGCCCGCTGCAGGTGGTGGGCGCCATCAACGCCTACTGCGCGCTGCTGGCCGAGCGCCAGGGCTTTCGCGCGCTCTATCTTTCCGGTGCGGGAGTGGCCAACGCCTCCTTCGCCCAGCCGGACCTGGGCATCACCACCCTGAACGACGTGCTCGAGGATGTGCGCCGGATCACCGCGGCGAGCCCCTTGCCGCTGCTGGTGGACATCGACACCGGCTGGGGCACGGCTTTCAACATCTCCCGCACCATACGCGAAATGATCCGGGCCGGGGCGGCCGCGGTCCATATGGAGGACCAGGTCGCGGCCAAGCGCTGCGGCCACCGGCCCAACAAGCAAATCGTCTCCACCGACGAGATGGTGGACCGCATCAAGGCGGCGGCCGACGGACGCACCGACGAACCGTTCGTGATCATGGCGCGCACCGACGCGTTCGCCAGCGAAGGGCTGGACGCGGCGCTGGAGCGGGTGCGGCGGTACGTCGAGGCGGGCGCGGACATGATCTTCCCCGAGGCAGTGTACACGCTGGGGCACTACCGCGCCTTCTGCGAAAACGTGGAGGTGCCGGTGCTCGCCAACCTGACCGAGTTCGGCAAGACGCCCCTGTTCGGCGTCGACGAGCTCAGGGAGGCCGGGGTCGGGCTCGTGCTCTATCCCCTGTCCGCGTTCCGCGCCATGAGCCAGACCGCCATGGACGTCTACCGCACCATCCGCCAGGACGGCACCCAGAGCAGCCTGACCGAGCGGATGCAGACCCGCGAGCAGCTCTACGACGTGCTCGGCTACCACGCCTACGAGCAGAAGCTGGACGCGCTGTTCAGCAAGGAATAGCCCCGAACCCTTTTTCACCATGACTGACGTTTCCGTGCGCGACGCCCAACGGCCCCGGCCCGACGCGGTCCTTTCCGACATGGCCGCCTACGCCCTCTCCGCCGGGCCGTTCTCCGATGAGGCGCGGGAGACCGCGCGTCTGTGTCTCATGGACAGCCTGGGCTGCGCCCTGGCGGCGCTCGAGTTTCCAGCATGCACCAAGCTCCTGGGACCGGTGGTGCCCGGCGCGGTCATGCCCGGGGGCGTGCGCGTGCCGGGCACGGCCTGGGAGCTGGACCCGGTCCAGGCCGCCTTCAACATCGGCGCCATGATCCGCTGGCTCGACTTCAACGACACCTTCCTGGCAGCGGAATGGGGCCACCCCTCGGACAACCTGGGCGCGATCATCGCGGTGGCGGACTACCTCGACCGCCGCGCGGGCGACGGGGCCGGCGCCGTCACCATGGGCGACGTGCTGACAGGCATGATCAAGGCGCACGAGATCCAGGGCGTCATGGCGCTGGAGAACAGCTTCAACCGCGTGGGGCTGGACCACGTGCTCTTGGTGCGGGTAGCCAGCACCGCGGTGGCGGCGGCCATGCTCGGCGGCGACGAAGAACAGGTGGTGAACGCGCTGTCCAACGCCTGGATCGACGGCGGCGCGCTGCGCACCTACCGGCACGCGCCCAACACCGGCTCGCGCAAGAGTTGGGCCGCCGGCGACGCCGCCGGCAGGGCGGTGCGGCTGGCGCTCATGGCGCGCCAGGGCGAGATGGGCTATCCGTCGGCGCTTTCGGCCAAGGGCTGGGGCTACTACGACGTGCTGTTCAACGGCCGGCCGTTCACGTTCAGCCAGCCCTACGGCAGCTACGTCATGGAAAACGTGCTGTTCAAGATCTCCTTCCCCGCGGAGTTCCACGCCCAGACCGCGGTGGAGGCGGCGCTGGAACTGCACGGCGCGGTCAAGGACCGCCTCGACGACGTCGAGCGCGTAGTCCTCGAGACCCAGGAAGCGGGTTCGCGCATCATCGACAAGACCGGACCGCTGGACAACCCCGCGGACCGGGACCACTGCCTGCAGTACATGGTGGCGGTGCCGCTGATCCATGGCGAGCTCACCGCGCGGCACTACGAGGACGAAGTGGCCCGGGACCCGCGCATCGACGCGCTGCGCGACAAGATGGAGGTGCGGGAGAACCCGCAATTCACGGTCGACTACATGGACCCCGACAAGCGCGCCATCGGCAACGCGGTTCAGGTGCACTTCAAGGACGGCAGCGCCACGGCGCGGGTGGAAGTGCCCTACCCCATCGGCCACCGCAGGCGCCGGGGCGAAGCCGTGCCGCTACTGGAAGAGAAGTTCGAGCGCCATTTGACCGCGCACCTTCCCGCGGCCCAGTGCGACGCGATACTCCGGACGTGCGCGTCACGCGACGTCCTGGCAACGATGCGGGTGCGTGACTTCATGGACCATTGGGTGGTGACAGACCGATAGAAGGAGACGTTCGAATGAGGTGGTGCAGATTCCACAACGACAACAAGACGGTGTTCGGCTTCATCGACGACACGGACACCGTCAACGTCATCGGGGGCAGCCCCTTCGAAAACTACACCGTCACCGGCGAGACTCATGCTCTGAGCGAGATCAAGTTGCTGGCGCCGGTGGTGCCGCCGACCTTCTACGCCGCCGGCGTCAACTACCGCGAGCACGTCACCTTCGCCGCACAGGTCCGCGACGAGGAGCCGGTGTTTCCGCCCAAGCCCGACGTGGGCTACCGGGCGGTCAACGCGCTGGCGGCTGACGGAGACGCCATCGTCATTCCCCATGACGCCTCGGAGAAGGTGCAGTACGAGGGCGAGCTGGTGGCGGTCATCGGCCGTGCCTGCCGCAACGTTTCCGAGGACGAGGCGCTGGACTACGTGTTCGGCTACACCATCGGCAACGACGTGAGCGAACGCACCTGGCAACGGTCCGACCGGACCCTGTGGCGCGCCAAGAACACCGACACGTTCAAGCCCATGGGTCCGTGGATCGTTACCGACCTCGACCCCGACGACCTGCACGTCACCATCACCCTGAACGACCGGGTGGTGGGTGAGTACGACGTGAAGGACGCCATCTTCAGCGTGGCCAGCTACATCAGCGCCATGAGCCGCTACCTGACCCTGGTGCCCGGAGACATTCTGTGGATGGGCACGGACGGGGCCACCGAGAACATGAAGGACGGCGACGCGGTGGCCGTCGACATCAGCCACATCGGCACGCTGCGCAATCCGGTGGTGCGGGAGAAAGGCCCGGCGGCCTCCTGAAACGCCACCTGAACCAGGGGCGCGGCCCTCGACCGCCCGGCGTGACGCGCCCCTGAAGCCATGCCCGAGCTCTTCCTCATCCTCGTGACCTTCGTCGCCTCCACCACCGCCGCGGTGGTGGGCCTCGGCGGCGGCATCCTGCTCATCTCGGTCATGCCCGGGCTGATCCCGACGTTCGCCATCATCCCGGTGCACGGGATGGTGCAGATCTTCAGCAACCTCACGCGCACGCTGTTCGGCTTGCGCCACGTGGTGTGGACGCTGTTCGCGCCCTTTGTGGTGGGCGCGGTGCTGGGGGCGTCCCTGGGCTCGCTGCTGCTGGTGGACATCAGCTCCGACTACCTGCCGCTGATCATCGGCTGCTTCATTCTCCTGATTACGTGGGCCCCGGCGGTCCGAACCGTGCCGCGGATACCCGGCAAGTTCGGCATCGTCGGCGCGGTACAGACCTTTCTGTCGCTGTTCGTGGGCGTCGTCGGCCCCCTGAACATGCCCTTCCTGATCCGCGAGGGGCTGTCCCGGGACCGTCTGGTCATCACGCACTCCACCCAGATGACGGCGGTGCACATCATCAAGGTGTCGACTTTCTTCTTGCTTGGATTCACCTTTGCGCCGTACCTTTACCTGATCGGCGGCATGATCCTGAGCGCGACCCTGGGTTCCTGGGTCGGCACCCGCTGGCGCGCCCGGGTCCCCGAGGCCCTGTTCCGCAAGATCCTCAAGTGGGTCGTCACGCTGCTGGCGCTACGGATGATCGTGGGCGTAGGGCTATAGGACAGGACCAACGCGGCCGCACTCGGAAAGGAGACGCTGAACAGCCATGGCAAAGGAACGTATCAAAGACCTGCTCGACCACCGCTCCGCGGGCTCGGACGTGACCGTGGAGGGGTGGCTGCGCACCGTGCGCCACAGCAAGAACGTGTCGTTCCTCGACGTCTCGGACGGCTCGTGCATGGCCGGCATCCAGGCCGTGGCCGCGCCGGAGCTGGACAACTACGAGTCCGAGATCGGCAAACTCACCACCGGTAGCTGCGTGCGCGTCGCCGGACGGCTGGTGGAATCGCCGGGCAAGGGGCAGCGCTACGAGATCCAGGCGACAGGGGTGGAGGTGGTGGGCCACGCGGACGAGGACTATCCGCTTCAGAAGAAGCGCCACAGCTTCGAGTTCCTGCGCACCCTGGGCCACCTGCGCATGCGCACCAACACCTTCGGCGCGGTGATGCGGGTGCGGAACGCCGCCGCCCAGGCGATCCACCGGGCCTTTCAGGATCGCGGCTTCATCCACCTCCATGCCCCCATCATCACGCTTTCGGACTGCGAGGGCGCCGGCGAGATGTTCCGGGTCTCGGCGTTGGATCCGGACAAGGCGCCGCGAACCGAGTCGGGCGGCGTGGACTACTCCCAGGACTTCTTCGGCAAGGAGGCGCGGCTCACGGTGTCGGGCCAGCTCGAAGCGGAGATCGCCGCCCTGGCCCTGACCAACGTCTACACCTTCGGACCCACCTTCCGCTCCGAGAATTCCAACACCAGCCGGCACTTGGCGGAGTTCTGGATGGTGGAGCCGGAGATGGCCTTCTGCGACATCCAGGGAAACATGGATTTGGCCGAGGCGTTCCTCAAGGACGTCACCAGGGACGTGCTGGAAAGCTGCCCGGAGGACATGGCCTTCTTCAACCAGCGCATCGACGACACGGTGCTGGAGACCCTCACGAACATCGTGGAACAGCCCTTCGAGCGCATGACCTACAGCGAGGCGGTGGACATCCTCCAGGGCTCCGACCGCGATTTCGAGTACCCGGTGTCGTGGGGCGTCAACCTGCAGAGCGAGCACGAACGCTACCTCGTCGAAGAGCACGTGGGCCGGCCGGTCATCGTCATCGACTATCCCAAGGAAATCAAGGCGTTCTACATGTACCTCAACGACGACGAGCGCACCGTGGCGGCCATGGACGTGCTCGTGCCCAAGATCGGCGAGATCATCGGCGGCTCGCAGCGGGAGCACCGCCTGGCGCAGCTCCAGCAGCGGATCCGGGAGTGCGGCCTGCCCGAAGAGGAGTACTGGTGGTACCTGGAGCTGCGGCGCTACGGCTCGGCGCCCCACGCGGGTTTCGGACTGGGATTCGAGCGCCTGGTGCAGTTCATGACCGGCATGGGGAACATCCGCGACGTCATCCCCTTCCCCCGTGTCCCCGGATTCGCCGAGTTCTGAGCCGTCGGTACAACCCCTGGATTCCCGCTTCCCAGGCTGTGTCAAAACTGCGCTCGGCCACGTAGCGGCACCAACACCTCGGAACGTCATTCCCGCGAAGGCGGGAATCCAGGGGTGGCGAGGCGGAGAAACGCTGCTGTAGTGCCCCACCACCGCCCCTGGATTCCCGCTTTCGCGGGAATGACTCTTCGGGGGACCGTTGCCTCACGAGTTCCGACGCAGCCGCTTTCTCGGGAATGACGCTTCGTAGATTTGCGGCGCTCACGGCCCCTTGGTATGCTCGCTGCTTTCCACCACAACCTCGAACCGGAGGCTCCCGTATGATCGAAGCACCGTTTCCCCAGGAGGAGTACGAAACACGGCACCAAGAGCTGCAGCGGCTCATGGAGCGCGACGAGCTGGACCTCATCGTGGCCTCGGGCCGCGACAACTTCTGGTACTTCACCGGACTCGTCAGCTATCAGTTCGACCACCTGATGCGGCCCGAGATCTGCTTCATCCCCAGAGAGGGCAAGCCCTTCGCGCTGGTGTACGGCAACAACAAGACCAAGGCCGAGGCGCTGCCCTGGTTCGGCGAGGTGCGGAGCTACGTGGACGTGCCCTTTCCGCGGGAGATGCTGAGCGAGCTCCTGAACGACATGGGCTACGGCTCCGCCAAGCTGGGTTTCGAGCTGGACGACGACCAGCGGCTGGGCTTCCCGGTCAACTATCTCACCCAGCTCACCGAGGCGTTGCCCAAGGCCAAGATAGAGGACGGTTCCGCGGCCCTCACCGACCAGCGCCTCTACAAGAGCCCGCGGGAGATGGACAACATGCGCAAGGCCTGCGACATCTCGGTAAGCGCCTTCGACCGCATCCTGCCGGACCTGAAGGCCGGAGTCACCCGCCGGGAGGTGGCCGAGCGCCTCTACATCGCCATGACCCAGGAAGGCGCCCATCCGCGCCATCCCGGCTTCCTCATGCTGAATGCCTCCACCAAGTACGACGACCGCCGCTACGAGAAGGGCGACCGCCTGATCGCGGACTTCGGCGCCTGCTACGAGGGCTACTACGGCGACATCACCCGCCAGGCGGTCTTCGGCGCGCCGAGCGCGGATCAGATCAAGGAGCACGCGCTCGCGCTGCACCTGATCCGAGAGTGCGTCAAGGTCATGAAGCCGGGGACGCCCATCGCGGAGATCCCGCGGGTCGCCAACGTCGAGCTCGAGCGGAACGGCTACCCCGAGGTGGAAAGCCCCAAGCGCATCGGACACGGCATCGGCATGGCAAGGGCCGAACCCCCGTCCATCAGCGAAGCCGAGGTGCGGAACGTGGAGGTGGGCATGGTGCTCGCCATCGAGCCGAAGGTGCGCATCCCCGGGGCCTCCATCCACCTGGAAGAGGACGTGTTCATCACGGCGGACGGGGCCGAGCCCCTGACCGCCGGGGCCGAACGGCTTTACATCATCGAACAATGAAGCGGCCGGGCCGCGGAGCCCGACCCAAGCGGCGATAGCCGGAGAACGCCATGGCCAACGGAATCCTCTATCTGTCCAACGACGACGTCAAGCGGCTGCTCGACCTGGGCGCGGCCATCGACATCGTCAAGTCGGCGCTCCAGGACCACAGCGCCGGACGCGTGGGCTGGTCCGTGCCCGAGGACTTGGCGGTGAAGCCCGAGCAAGGCTGGCAGTACTGGGTCACCGGCTGCTCGCTGGACGTCGCGGCCGGCTTTCGTTTCCGCGCCATCAAGGCCGCGGGCGGCAGCCGCGACCCGTCGCGGCAGCCTCAGGGCCCCCGGCGCATCCTCATCCTGAGCGACCGCGAGGGGGGCGAGGTCAGCGCCATCATGGACGAGGACTGGTGCCATTCGGTCAGGACCGGCGCCGCCGCCACCGTGGCCTGCCAGAGCCTCTCGCGCCAGGGCGCGTCGGTGATGGCCATGCTCGGCGTCGGCGACACCGCCAGCGCCACCGTGCCGGTCATGGCGCGCGCCTTCGATCTCTCCGAGGTGCGGGTGCTGTCCCGCCGCCCCGAGACTCGCGAGGCCTTTGCACGGGAGGTGGGCGAAGCGCTGGATCTGAACGTCATCCCCTGCGACACCGCGCCGCAGGCGCTGGACGGCGCGGACCTGGTGGTTTCCGCCACCACCACATCCGAGCCCTTCGTCAAGCAGGAATGGATCAGCCCCGGGGCCTTCGTCTACTCCATCGGCAAGCACCAGGAACTGGAGAACGCCGCCTACAAAGGTATGGGCAAGTTCGTGGTGGACAGTTGGGCCCAGTGCAAGAAGAAGTCGGATATCGACCGGATGCTCAAGGAAGGCTTCCTCACGCGAGACGACGTCTACGCTGAGATCCCGGACGTCCTGTCGGGCGCGGTCGCCGGCCGGGAAGATGACCGGGAACGAATCTTCATGCGCGCCATCGGTCTGGTGAACCAGGACATCTCGCTGGCCGCGTGGCTCTACAAGAAGGCGCTGGAGGAAGGCGTCGGCACCCGGCTGCCGTATTGAAGCATGGACATCTTTCTCTTAATGGGGCAGTCGAACATGGCCGGCCGCGGGCTCCTGGAAGACGTGGAGCCCATCCGCGACGAGCGCATCCGCGTTTTTCAGGACGGCACCTGGGCCATCGCGGAAGAGCCCCTGCACCACGACCGCCCCACCGCCGGCATCGGCCTGGCCATGAGCTTCGCCCGCACGGTGCTCGACGCCCCCCCCGGCACGGCCATCGGCCTCGTGCCGCGGGCCGTGGGCTCCACTCCGCTCGAACGGTGGATGCCCGGCGCCGACCTCTATGAAGGTGCCATGGCCGCCGCCCGCGAGGTCGCCCGGGACGGCACCATCAAGGCCGTGCTGTGGCACCAGGGAGAGCACGACTCCAAGGCCGAAGCCGACGCTTCCAGCTACCTCCGGCGGTTCAGCGTCATGGTAGCCACGTTACGAGAACAACTCGACGCCCCTTTCCTGCCGGTAATCGTGGGTGAGCTGGGCGGCTATCTTTCGAAACGTCCCGATTTCCCGCACTACCGGATCGTGAACGCGGAACTGCGCAGGGTCCCGGACGCCGTCCCCCACAGCGCCTTCGTCAACGCCGAGGGCCTCACCGACAAGGGCGACAGCCTGCACTACGACGCCCGATCGTTAAGAGTTTTCGGAGAGCGGTACGCTGACGCCTACCGGCGGCTGCAAGATGATCCGTGACTCCCTGTGCCGCGTGGGACAATCCCGGAACGGCGAACGAGCCGGGGGGCGCACGCACGACGGGTGGAAGGCCATGGGATGGATGATCCGACTGGCCGCCGGCCTGGTGTTGGTCGTCGGCGCGGCACAGGTGGCGCACGCGGGCGAGCGCTGGAACATGCCGACGGCCTATGCGGAAACCAACTACCACACCGAGACCGCCAAACTCTTCGCCGAGGCGGTGGGCATCTGCACCGGCGGAACGCTGGAGATCACGGTTCACGCCAACGGGTCGCTCTACCAGGGCGACGAGATCAAACGCGCGGTCGAGACCGGCCGGGCGGCCATCGGCGAGCGCTTTCTAAGCGCACACCAGGGCGAGAACGCCGTGTTCGGCTTCGACTCGGTACCCTTCCTGGCGACGTCCTTCGAGGCATCCGAACGGCTCTGGCACGCGGCGAAAGACCGGCTCGCCCAGGTTCTGGCCGGCCAGAACCTGGTGCTGCTGTACTCGGTGCCCTGGCCGCCGCAGGGGATGTACTTCAAAGGCGCGATCGAGAGCGTCGCGGACATGGAAGGAATCAGGTTCCGCGCCAACAACGAGGCCACCGCGAGGCTCGCCGCCCACGCCGGGATGCCGGCGGTGCAGGTCGAGGCGGCGATGCTGCGGGCGGCGCTGGCGGACGGCACGGCGGAGGCCTTCATCTCATCAGGCGCCACCGGGTACGACCGCCAGGTCTGGGACTACGTCAGCCACTTCTACGACGCCCGTGCCTGGATGCCGCGCAACTACGTGTTCGCGAACAAGGACGCCTTCGCGGCGCTCGCCGCAGGCGCCCGGAACTGCCTGCGGGCGACGGCGCTGCTGGCGGAGGCGGCGGGAACGACGCGTGCCCGCGAGCTTACCGACTGGTATCTGGCGCAACTCACGGCCAACGGCATGAGCGTAAAGGCACCGGGCAAGCGGCTCGCCGCCGACCTCGCGGCCATTGGCGCCACCATGGCGGCCGAGTGGGCGAAAGCCGCCGGCAGCGAGGGCGCCGCGATCATCGCCGCCTTCGAACCCGAGTAGGGGTTTCCCTTTAGGAACCGTGGGTCTAGTGGCTTTCTCACGACGGTGACTCATCTGCACTCCTCGACGACCAAACCCGGTACCCGGTCGAACTCGCGGACATCGGCCGTGACCATCGTCAGGCCGTGCGCCAGCGCCGTAGCAGCTATCCAAAGATCATTCGGGCCGATCATCTTCCCTGCTCCGGCCAGATCTGCCCAAACCTGGGCGTGTGTTCGTGCGATCGCCAGATCTACAGGCAGCAACGGAAACCGCTCCAGCAACGCTTCGACAAACACAGACCGTTTCATGCGAATCTGTGAATCTACGGCGCGATGGACGCCGTGGAGAAGCTCGCTGGCCGTGATCATTGAGAGGAAGAACTCTTCCTGTCCGCGCCCGCTAAGGTAGGGTTCCAGGTTGAGACGGCCCCGCTCGAATTCGATCAGGACGCTCGTATCGATCAAGACTCCCACGGGTCACGGACCTTGACATGGGCCAATTCCTCGCGGGCTGCCGCGAGGTCATCAGACAGTTGCGCGGCTTCAGCCGGCGAAAGATGCGGTAGCGACGCCAACAGCGAGGGAAGTTCCGCGAGTCTTTTACCAGCGGGCACCGGACGCAGTTCGGCCACCGGCTTGTTGCCGCGTACAAGTACGAAATTTTCGCCCCGATAAGAAACGCGGTTAATGTACTCTGCAAAGTTACGAGCAACCTCGGTCACAGTGAGTGTTTGTGCCATGATACCTCCGATACCTCCGCAGACAATCAGATAATCTTATTAGCTGATTTTCCGGTCAAGGTCCAGCCCTTTTGTCTGAGCCATCCGGTTCAAGCCGAGCACCAACAGAAACCCAAGGACACACAGACCCGCCGCCAGCCAGAAGGCACCGTCCACCGCCGGCAGCACGTTGATTTCCCGGAAGGCCGATCCCTCGCCCTGCCCCGGCACCGCCCCCTTGAAGGGCCAGATCTTCCGCAGCGAGCCGGCCATGAAGCCGATGAGGAGCGCGATGGTGATCTGGTAGTGGCGGCGCAGGAGCCAGCTCAGGATACGCACGAACGGCAGGATGCCGCAGATGGCGCCCTTGACCAGCGGCAGGATGGCGAGAAAGTCCCGGTCACGGACGGCGTCGATGGTGAACTCGTACTGGCCCAGGATCAGGAGGATGAAGGAGCCGGAGATTCCGGGCAGCATCATCGCGGTGATGGCGGCGGCCCCGCTCAGGAAGAGGGTCACGGCGTCGTGGGGCATCTCCCTGGGGACAAGCCCCACCAGCCACCAGGCGGCCGCGGTGCCCAGCAGCAGGCACAGCACGGCGGTCGCGGACCAGCGCAACCGCGCGGCCACGGTCGCCATGCTGGCCAGGACCATTCCCAGGAAGAAGGCGAACAGCGGCACCGGATGGTGGTCCAGCAGCCAGCCCACGGGCCCGGCCAGGACCAGGACGGCGGCGGCGATGCCGGCGCCGAGCACCGCCAGGAAACGCCAGGGAACGGCGGCCACCGCCTCGCGGAAGCGCAGGCGCACCAGCATGAGCAGCAGCCGCCAGTTGAACGTCTTGAGGGCGTCCACGAGTTCCTCGTAGACGCCCATGATGAACGCCATGGTGCCGCCGGAGACGCCGGGGACGACGTCGGCGGCGCCCATGGTCAGGCCGGAGAAGGCAACGTAGAGATAATGTTTCAGCCCGCGGGCCGGGCGGTTGGTGGCGGCCACGCTGCCGCTACAGCCCCAGCGCCGCCTGCTTCTCGTTCCATGCCGCCATCAACTCGTCCTTCTCCTCCTCCATGTGGTCGATGGCCTGAGCGACGATGTCCACGCCCACGAGATTGGACCACCCCTTGAGGAGGCGCACGGTCACGGGGCCGGGGGCGTCATACGGAAAGCCGACGCCGTTGATGCTCTTGATGGGCACGATGGTGGGGCTGGTGCTGGTCAGAAACGCCTCATCGGCGTTCAGACAATCATAGGGAGTCAGGTTGGCCTCCTCCACCTCCAGGTCCAGCGGTCCCGCCAACTCCCCGAGCACGGCCCGGGTGATGCCGCCCAGGACGTTCTTGGAGCCGGGGGTGTAGACCTTCCCGCCGATGACCGCGAAGAAGTTGTGGGCGTTGCTCTCGGCGATGTTGCCGTCGAGGTCCAGCATCAGCGGGATGGCCTTGGGGTCCGCCTGCCGGGCCTCGAAGGTGGCGATGATGTGGTTCATCTTGTTGGTGATCTTGGCCTTGGACTCCAGGCACTGGGGCGGAATGCGCCGGGTGGCGGGCACGATGATGGGGACGCCCTCGACGTAGTGGCGGCAGAACCCGGTGAAGTCCACATCGTGGCAGTAGATCGCAACGGTGGCATTCCCCTTGGCCCGTCCACCCTTCGAAGACCGCTCTCCCCTGCTCACCACCTGCCACACGGCATAGTCGTCGTCCGGACCCAGGAGGTCCTTGTTGCGCTCGATCACTTCCAGCGCCGCGGCTTCCATCTCGTCCTGGGTCATGCCGCAGTCGATGCGCGTGTACTTCAACGAGCGGAACAGCCGGTCGTTGTGCTCCTTCAGCTTGAACGGCTGGTGCCGGAACGTGCGGGTCACGTCGTAGACGCCGTCGCCGGCGTGGAACCCCATGTCGAGCACCGACACCTTGGCCTCGCTTTCGGGCACGAAGCTGCCGTTCAGATAGACGATCTTCTCATGCATCACGTTGCCTCCATCCAAAATCAAAGGGAATGAGGGAATCTACTACGAAACGGCCGCACGGTCCATTTCCGCCCCTCCCCACCCCTGGATTCCCGCTTCCGCGGGAATGACGAATCGGAAGTCGGTGCGGGAATGACGAATCGGAAGTCGGTGCGGGAATGACGAATCGGAAGTCAGTGCGGGAATGACGATCTTTGAGCATTGTCGGTTTGACATGTGACGTGCTCGTGCCACATTGAAGTAAATGTTACACCACACCACTCACCGTGCTTGACGAGGAAAGGAAGCACTCATGCTGATCAAGAGGCCCGCGGACATCAAGAGCAGTGAGATCACGGACAAGGAGCTGTATCTCAACCGCCGCCAGTTCATTCGAACCGCGTCGTTGGGAGCGGCGGGCCTGGGCACGGGGCTTCTGGCTCCCGGCCTGCTCGGTTCCGTGGGCACGGCCTGGGGCGCCACCAAGCTCGAGAACGTCACCAAGGGCAACTACGCCACCGACGAGCCGCAGACGCCGCTCAAGGACATCACGAGCTACAACAACTTCTACGAGTTCGGCACGGACAAGGGGGACCCGAAGCGGCATTCCGGGAGCCTCAAGACCCGGCCGTGGACGGTGGAAGTCGAAGGCGAAGTGCACAAGCCCGGGACCTTCGACATCGAGGAACTGCTGAAGATGCCGCTGGAGGAGCGCGTCTACCGGATGCGCTGCGTGGAGGCGTGGTCCATGGTGATCCCGTGGATCGGGTTCGAGCTGAGCCACCTGATCAAGGCGGTGGAGCCCACCAACAACGCCAAGTACATCCAGTTCGTCACCCTTTACGATGCCGAGCAGATGCCCGGTCAGCGCCGGGGCATCCTCGACTGGCCGTACACCGAGGGGTTGCGCATGGACGAGGCCATGAATCCGCTGACGATCATGGGCGTGGGACTCTACGGCGAGGTGATGCCCAACCAGAACGGCGCGCCCATCCGCCTGGTGGTGCCGTGGAAATACGGGTTCAAGAGCGGCAAGTCCATCGTCAAGATCCGCTTCGTGGAGGAGGAGCCGCCCACGTCATGGAACATGGCCGCCCCCCAGGAGTACGGCTTCTACTCCAATGTGAATCCCACGGTGAACCACCCGCGCTGGAGCCAGGCGAGCGAGCGCCGCATCGGCGATTTCTTCCGGCGCAAGACACTCATGTTCAACGGCTACGAGGAGCAGGTGGCGCATCTCTACAAGGGGATGGACCTGAAGAAACTCTACTGAGCCGCGAGCCGTTCCGCGGACCGGCCCGGCCGGAAGGTCGCGGCCGGGTCCGGGGAAAGGGACATCGCCGCCTGACGCACAATCCATGAAGGCTTCCACCTGGGGCAAACCCTTCACCTGGTTCAAGGTTCTGGTCTTCGCGGCCTCGCTGATTCCGGCGGCGCGGCTGGTGATCGGGCTCTTCAGCGGCGGGCTCGGCGCCAACCCGGTGGAGTACATCACGCACACCACCGGCACGTTCGCCCTGGTGTTCCTGATGCTCACGCTGGCGGTGACGCCGCTCCGGCGCCTCACCGGGTACGCCAGCCTCATCCGGCTGCGGCGCATGCTGGGGCTATTCGCCTTCTTCTACACCTGCGTGCACCTGTCCACGTTCGTGGTGCTGGACCACTTCTTCGACCCCGCCGCGATCCTTCAGGACGTGTTCAAGCGGCCGTACATCACCGCCGGTTCCGTGGGCTTCCTGCTGATGGTCCCGCTGGCCGCCACCTCCACCGCGGGAATGATCCGCAGGCTCGGCGGGCGCCGCTGGCAACAGCTCCACCGCCTGGTCTACTTTTCCGCCGCGGCCGGGGTCATCCACTTCCTGTGGCTCGTGAAGGCCGACCTGCGGGAACCGCTCATCTACGCCGGCGTTCTCGCCGTGTTGCTGGGCTACCGCCTCGCGATTTGGCGCAACGCGCCGTGGGCGAAGAAGCGCGCGTCCCGGCCGTAATTTGACAGGCCCGCGGGCGCCCCGTTATAAACCCTCCTTTGTGCGATTCCAGGGCGCGGCCGGCGCTTCGGCCGCGCCTTCGATTATGGACGGCGAGCAGCATCCCGGAACGCGCCGGGAACTCGATCCGAACAGATTAGGAGCCACGATCACGCCATGAAACAGACGGTTCGGGTGACTGTCAACGGACGGTTGTACGAAGAGGACGTGGAGCCGCGCCAGCTCCTCTCCTACTTTCTGCGGGAGACCATCGGCCTCACCGGCACGCACATCGGCTGCATCATCGGCGAGTGCGGCGCGTGCACGGTGCAGGTGAACGGGACTCTGGTGAAGTCTTGCCTGATGTTCGCGGTGCAGGCCAACGGCAAGGAGATCACCACCATCGAAGGGTTGGCGGAAGGCGACGTGCTGCACCCGGTGCAGGAGGCCTTCATCAACAACTACGGCTTCCAGTGCGGGTACTGCACGCCGGGTATGATCCTGGCGGCGGACTCTCTGTTGAAGAAGAACCCGAATCCCAGCGAAGAGGAGATTCGCGAAGGTCTGGCGGGCAATCTGTGCATGTGCACGGGATACGTCCAGATCGTAGCGGCGGTGAAGGAAGCCGCGGGGCAGGTGAACAATGGCTAGCGCGAATCCGAACCAATACGTGGGCCTTGCCGCGCGCAGCAAGGAAGGGCCGCGGCTCGTCAGCGGGAAGGGTCGGTACACCGACGACTTCACCGAGCCCGGCATGTTGCAGGCGGTGTTCCTGCGGAGCCCCCACGCGCACGCGCGCATCGTCGGGGTGGACGCCCAGGCGGCCCTGAGCCGCTCGGACGTGTTCGCGGTGGTCACCCCCGAGGACATCAAGCGGGACACCAAGCCCTTCCGCCCCGGCCGCTACGCCGCGGGCCTCAAGAAGCCCATCGCGGAATACGCCGGCGCGGTGGACAAGGTGCGCTACGTGGGCGAGCCCGTGGGGGCGGTGGCGGCCAAGGACCGGAGCATCGCGGAGGACGTTCTCGAATCCATCGCCGTGGATTACGAGATCCTCCCGGCCAACACCGACGTCCACAAGGCCATGGCCGGCGAGGACGCCTCGGTCATCTACGAAGAGCTGGGTGCCAACCTGGCCTGGCAGGGTACCCTGGAATACGGCGACACCGAGAAGGCGTTCCGGGAGGCGGACCGGGTGGTGCGGGAGGACCTCAAGATCCACCGCTACAGCTCGACACCGCTGGAGCCGCTGGCGTGCATCGCCTCTTACGACCGCTTCAGCCGCAAACTCACGGTGCGCACCAACACCCAGGTGCCGGAAAACATCTACGACGCGCTCCGGGACGCCCTCGAGATCGACGACATCCGGGTCATCATCCCGGACATCGGCGGCGGCTTCGGCCAGAAGATCCACCTGATCCGCAAGTACGTGGTCATCGTGGCGCTGCTGGCCATCAAGTCGGGCCGGCCCGTCAAGTGGATCGAGGACCGCAACGAGCACATGATGGCCGCGGGCCACGCGTGCGAGCAGCACTTCGACGTCGAAGCCGCGGTGAAGAACGACGGCACGGTGGACGGGCTGCGCTTCAAGGAGATCGACGACGTGGGCGGCTCCATCAGCACGCTCACCATCCACTTCACCAACAAGCTCAACAACCTGAGCAACACCTACAAGGTGCAGAACATCCGCGCCGACGGCTACTCGGTGGTCACCAACCGCTGTCCGGTGATCCCCAACCGCGGCATCGGCAAGCCGGGCATGTGCTACATCTGGGAGCGCATCATCGACCGGGTGGCCCAGGACCTGGACATGGACCCCTCCGAGGTGCGCTTCAGGAACCTGGTGCAGCCGGAGCAGATGCCCTACACCACCCCCAACGGCAACGTCTACGACAGCGGCGACTATCCCGGCCTGCTGAAGCGGGCGCTGGAAAAGGTGGACTACCCGGCACTCAAGGAAGAGCAGGCGCGGGAGCG
>JAPOPM010000097.1 GCA_026712905.1 Deltaproteobacteria bacterium | reverse complement strand
TGTCAGCGCCACCGGTATGTTGATGTTGCTCGTCGCCGCCGCCGACAGTGTCACCTGCACGTTCACCGAGGTGCCCTCCGCCACTGGGTTCGGTGAGGCGGACAGCGTTGCCGTAGTCTGAGCGGCGGCGGGCACGGCGGCAAACACCCCGAGCGCGCCGAGCAGCAGCGCGAGGACGGGGAGGAGACCGGAGCGGGGGACGCGGAAGCGCCCGGGAGGCAGGTCAGGCCGTGCGGAGTCTGCCGCAGTCGATGAAGCCGGTCGTTGCGCGCCGACCGTACGCTGGGCCGCTGGGCCGCTGGGCCGCTGGGCCGCTGGGCCGCTGGGCCGCTGGGCCGCTGGGCCGCTAAGAGAATATGTGCCGGAGACGTCCGTGTCAAGCTCAGGGGCATCGACGGGGCAAGAGCGCCCGGGCCTGAGGGCGGAACCGCCTCAGGAGCCGTTCCCGATACCTCGTCGGCACCTGCGGACCACACGCTTCCCGAAACTCTCGTCATGCTCGCCATAAAAACCTCCCCGGCGGTCCGCGGACATTCGCTTCTTCTCTGTTGCGTTCCAGCTGGATTACGCGGCCAATCGACGCCTTGTTCGCGAAACCCGACGCAAACCGTCGTCACGCCTATACATCATCCGTGTACGATTAACGTGTGAATAATGCTGGCTTGTGTACTATTATCGTATGCGCTTCTTGCCACCGAATTTCTTGATATTTCTCAACGGTCGGACGGAACGGGGCCGTTTCTGCGAGGAGGTTTCCGCGGTACACTGGAAGGGTAATCACAGGAGGGTTCCAATGGCGCGACTCAAGCACATTGCGATAAGGACCGAAGACGTTCTGAAGACCGCGGCCTTCTACAAGGCGGCGTTCGATCTTGATGAGGTGGGCAAGGGCCGGTCCGGCGTGTACCTCTCCGACGGCCACGTCAACCTGGCGATCCTGAACCTCAAGACGCCCGCGTCCCGCGCGGGCGTGGACCACCTGGGCTTCCAGGTGGACGACCTGGAAGGGACCGTGGCGCGCGTCACCGAGCTGGGCGGGCGGCTCACGGAGACGGCTCCGGGAACCCCGGGGGAGGACCCGGCTCAACCGCGGTCGTACTTCGAGGTCAAGGTCGCCGGGCCGGACGGGCAGGAGATCGACGTGTCCGACGGCGGATGGGCCGGGGCTCACGGGGAGCGACGGGATGAATGACAAGGGAGGGGAGGCACGGTCCGGGAGAATCAACCTGCTCGTCCACCCGAACGGTCCCGGCACACACGCCCCGGCCGTGACCGGCGCCGGAGCGGCATGGGAGGACATGGCGGCCGGATGGCGCCGAATGCCGGGAAACGCCGGGTGAAGAGAACCTAAGCGGGGTCAATTTGACAGGCGGATTTTCCGACCGTCCCCCCGGTCGAACCCTCCGGCATCAGCTGGACACGAAACCGGCAATTGACCTCGGCCCGGCGGGACGCTACGGTGACTTTCTCCGAGGCACCAAACTGACTTGAGGACATACGTAACCGTTCCGGCAAGCCGTGGGCCGGACCGGAGCAGGTGCTGAGTGGCCGTTTGAAATGCACCGGTCGTCTGCGCTCGTCGAACTCAGCGCCGGGTTTGACCGGTCCCGCGGTCTGCCGGAATAGTTGCCTCGGGCGGGAAAATAAAAACCTTCCGTTGCTGAGATGTCACACACTCAGGGAATGCGCCGAGTGTCCCATGCTGTGGTGGATTGAAGCAGTGCAGTTGATCAGAATGTCGACGTTGGCCTTGATTCTGGCCGTTGTTTCCGGGTGCGCACCCTTGGCAGTGGGGACCACGAGTGCGATCTGGTATGGCGTTCAGGGCAAGAAGGCCTGTGGAAACGCGAGGAACGATCCGGACTTCAAGGAAAAGCTAAGGAACCCGGACTACAGGAAGCATTTCGAGTATTGGTGCGGCCCAATCGAGTGAACGGTGCGGAAGCGGGTAACGAATCTGCCGTGCCACGGTTTAACCGTTTCTGCTAGACCGTGATGGCCTGGTAGTGTGGTCGTAGTGAAACCGCGGCTGTTCCGCGAAATCGGATGTCCGCAGGCTCCGAACTCAGCGGACGGCCGGACGATTCCACGGCATGCCCGAACGCTTACGGACATACGCGCGCTTGCGGGGACTGAGTATTGGTTGAATGGGGTTACATATCGATGACGGCTCAAATGAGCCTGCTCCTAACATATTGATAAACAAGCCAAAAAACGATTTCAATGCAGAAAAGACCCGCAGATTGTTGTGCGGATCAGCCAGACACCCTACTAGAATGCGCATTGTAATCCACGGACAACAGGCGTTCGGCAAGGCCGTGCTGGAACGGCTTGCGGCCGGGGCCGACGAGTTGGTTGGGGTTTTTTGTCCGCCGGACCAAGAGGGCCGGCCCGTGGACCCGCTCAAGGAAGCAGCGCTGGAGCGCGGGCTGCCGGTGCGCCAACCCCCGACCTGGAAAACGGACGACGCGCTGGACCTGTTCAAGTCCTTCCAGCCCGAACTGTGCGTCATGGCCTACGTGACGCTGCTGTTGCCGCGGCGCGTGCTCGAGGCGCCCGGGCTGGGCACGATCCAGTACCATCCCTCCCTGTTGCCGTTGCACCGCGGACCCAGCTCCATCAACTGGGCGCGCATCATGGGGGACGCCAAGACGGGCCTCAGCATTTTCTGGCCCGACGAGGGCTTGGACGAAGGGCCGATCCTGCTCCAGAAGGAGGTGGAGATCGGCCGGGACGACACCGTGGGCAGCCTCTACTTCGGCAAGCTCTTTCCCATGGGTGTCGACGCCGTCGCGGAAGCGGTGGAACTGGTGCGCTCGGGTACGGCTCCACGCATCGAGCAGGACCACGGCCGGGCCACTTACGAGAGTTGGTGCGGCGAGGAGGACGCGGAGGTGGACTGGTCCCGGCCGGCGGAGGAGGTGCACCGCCTGATCTGCGGCACCGATCCCCAGCCCGGCGCATGGACCACCGTGGGCGGGAAAAAGCTGAACCTGTACGGCAGCCGGATGAGGGAGGGTTCCGGCGCGGCCGGAGAAATCCTCGAGCTTTCGGACGCAGGCATGGCGGTGGCGGCTGGTGAGGCGAGCGTGTGGGTGCAGCGGGTGAGGGCGCACGATTCCCGTGCCAAGGTCGCGGCCGCCGAGTACGCCGAACAGGCCGGCCTTCGTCCTGGATCGCGCCTGGGCTGACCTGGCTCTTTCGGACTCTCCTTCTTCCGAACCGGTTCCTGGTCATCGCACCCCATGAGAGGTTGAGCCGCGTCCGCGTTCCGTGTCAGAGTTCACGGGAACATGGAACACGCCCGGTTGGACAGGCTCAACGGCATGCTCGACGAGGTGCTCCGGACCAACCGGTTCTACCGTTGCAAGCTCGAAGGGGGCGTTGAACGGCCTCTCGAGGGATTGCAACAGTTCTCGGAGCTGCCGTTTACCACCAAGCAGGAGTTGGTGGACGACCAGCTCGGGCACCCGCCGTTCGGTACCGACCTGACCTATCCGCTGGAGCGCTACGTGCGCGTGCACCAGACCTCGGGCACCACGGGGCGGTCCATGTACTGGCTGGATACCGAGGCGTCGTGGGACTGGTGGGGCGAGTGCTGGAAGGCGGTGCTGGGGGCGGCCGGGGTGGGGTCGGAGGACCGGATCTTCTTCCCGTTCTCATTCGGGCCGTTCGTGGGGTTCTGGAGCGGCTGGGAAGGCGCCCGCAAGGTGGGCGCCCTGGCCATCTCCGGCGGCGGACAGAGCACGCAGCAGCGACTCAAGAGCCTCATGGACTACGGCGCCACCGTGCTCGTGTGCACCCCCACCTACGCGCTGCACATGGCGGCGGAGGCGCGCCGGGCGGGCATGGACCTGGCGCGGGATTCCGCCGTGCGGGTTACGGTGCACGCGGGTGAGCCCGGCGCGAGCATCGCGTCGACGAAGCAGCGCATCGAGGAAGCGTGGGGCGCCCGCTGCTTCGACCACACGGGCGCCACCGAGGTGGGCGCTTTCGGTTTCGCCTGCGAGGCTCTGGCGGCGGGGGTCCACGTCAACGAGGACGAGTTCATCGCCGAGGTGGTGGATCCGGAGAGCGGCGCGCCGTTGCCGGCCGGCGCCCGCGGCGAGCTGGTGCTGACCAACCTGGGCCGGGTCGGTAGCCCGGTCATCCGCTACCGCACGGGCGACCTGGTGGAGCCGCGGCGCGGGACGTGCGCGTGCGGACGCGATTCGCTGGTGTTGCAGGGGGGTGTTCTCGGGCGCGTGGATGATATGGTGGTGGTGCGGGGAGTGAACGTGTTCCCGAGCGCGGTGGAAGGTATCGTCCGGCGGTTCCCCGAGGTGGAGGAGTTCCGCGTGGACGTGGTGCAGAGCGAGGGAATGGCCGAGTTGAAGATCACCGTGGAGCCGGGCGCGGCGGGAGCGCCGGCCGGGCTCGGGGAAGGCGTCGTCGAGTCCGTCCGGGACAACCTGCACATCCGCCCGGCGGTGGAGGTGGTGGCGCCGGGGACTCTCCCCCGTTTCGAGTTGAAGGCCAGGAGGTTCTTTCGAAGTTGAGCAGCGCAATGTCCGACAGCGAGACCATCACCGGCAAGCGCCTGATGCGCCTGCGGGTCAACGGCGAGTTGCACGAGGTGGCGGGCCACGTGACCCACAGCCTGCTGGAGGTGCTCCGGGAGGAAATGGGTCTAACCGGCACCAAGCACGGGTGCGAGTTGGGGGAGTGCGGCACGTGCACGGTGCTGGTGGACGGCGAGCCCATCTACTCGTGCCTGATGCTGGCGGTGGAGGCCGAGGACCGGGAAGTCACGACGGTGGAGGGCCTCGCCCGGCAGGGCCGGCCGCATCCCTTGCAGCGGGCGTTCTCGGACTTGGGCGCGGCCCAGTGCGGCTACTGCATTCCCGGCATCCTGCTGGCGGCCAAGGCGCTGCTGGACAAGCAGTCCGAACCCGCGCGCGCCGACATCGAGGAGGCGCTTTCGGGCAACCTGTGCCGCTGTACGGGCTACACCAAGATCATCGAAGCGGTGGAGCAGGCGGTCCAGGAAATGCGGGGCGAAGAGGGTACGCGCGCATGAAGAAGAACGGTTTCTCGGTCATCGGCAAGCCGCTTCCGCGCATCGACGGTCCGGCCAAGTGTGCGGGCGACACGCGTTACGCCGACGACATGGTGCTGCCACGCATGCTGTTCTCCCGGCTGCTGCGGAGCCCGCACCCCCACGCCCTGGTGCATGGCGTCTCGGCGCGGCGCGCGCTGGAGCTGCCCGGCGTGCACGCGGTCATCACCGGCGCCGACGTTCCCACCAAGTTCGGCATCATGCCTTCCACCCAGGACGAGGAGGCGCTGGCGGTGGACAAGGTGCGCTACGTCGGCGACCCGGTGGCGGCGGTGGCGGCTGCCAGCGAGGACGCGGCGGAGGAGGCGCTCCGCCTCATCGACGTGGACTACGAAGTGCTCGACCCCATCCTGTCCATCGAGGGCGCGCTGGCGGCCGAGGACCACCGCATCCACACCTGGAACCGGCGCGCCAACATCCAGAAGGCGGTGTCCTTCGAGTTCGGTGACGTGGAGGCCGGCTTCGCGGAGGCGGACGAGATCTTCGAGGGAACGTATTTCTTCCAGGGCAACACCCACCTGCCCATGGAGCAGTACTGCGCGCTGGCCAGCTACACTCCCGCCGGCAAGCTGACCCTGTGGTCCTCCACCCAGACGCCGCACTACGTGCACCGGGCGCTGTCCCGGGTCCTGGGCCTGCCCATGGGTCACATCCGGGTCGTCGCCACACCGGTGGGCGGCGGCTTCGGCGGCAAGAGCGACCCTTTCTCCCACGAGATCGCGGTGGCCAAGCTGGCCATGATCACCGGGCGGCCGGTGAAGATCACCCTCAACCGGGAGGAGTCGTTCTACGTGCACCGGGGACGCCATCCGGTGAAGATGTGGATGCGCACGGGGGTCAAGCGCGACGGCACCCTCACGGGCATGTGGTTCCGCTCGTTCCTGGACGGCGGCGGCTACAGCAGCTACGGCCTGGCCACGGTCTACTACACGGGCGCGCTGCAAACGGTGACCTACGAGCTGCCGGCCTACAAGTTCGAGGGCGTGCGCGTGTTCACCAACAAGCCGCCGTGCGGCCCCAAGCGCGGCCACGGCACCCCGCAGCCGCGCTTCGCCATGGAGGTGCAACTCGACGAGATCGCCGAGAAGCTGGGACTGGACCCCGTGGAGATGCGCCTCAAGCAGGTGGTGGCGCCCGACAGCGTCACGGTGAACGGGCTGCGGGTTTCGACCATCGGCCTGCGGGAATGCATCGAGAAGGTGGCCGAGCGCTCGGGCTGGAAGGACAAGCACCGGGCGCTGCCCGAGGGCCACGGCATCGGCTTCGCCGCCAGCTCCTACATCAGCGGCGCGGGCCTGCCCATCTACTGGAACGACATGCCCCACTCCGGGGTGCAACTCCGGGCGGACCGGGGCGGCGGCGTCACCGTCTTCTGCGGCTCCACCGACATCGGCCAGGGCTCGGACTCGATCCTGGCCTTCGCCGTGGCCGAGGAGCTGGGGCTTCAGCCCGAGGACGTGCGCGTGGTGACCGCCGACACGGACCTCACTCCGGTGGACCTGGGCAGCTATTCCAGCCGGGTCACGGTGATGACGGGCAACGCCGCCATCCAGGCCTGCGGCCACCTCAAGGAGCGCCTGTTCGAGGTGGCCTCGGAGGTGCTGGAGGTGCCCGCGGACGACCTGGAGATGGAGGAAGGGCAGGTGCGCAGCCGCAGCCTGCCGGACCGGGGCCTGGCCTTCGCCGAGTGTGTGGAGCGGGCGGAGACCCGCTTCGGCACCCTGGGCGCCACCGGCAGCTACCGGCCGCCGCGCCACCCGGGCGACTACAAGGGCGCCGGGGTCGGCCCCACGCCGTCGTACAGCTACTCCGCCGCGGTGGTGGAGCTCCACTGTGACGCCGACAGCGGCGAGATCCGCATCGACAAGGTGTGGATCGCCCACGACTGCGGCCGCGCCTTCAACCCCTTGTGGGTGGAGGGGCAGGTGGAGGGCAGCGTGTACATGGCCCTGGGCGAGGTGCTGATGGAGGAGCAGATCTTCCGCAAGTCGGGGGTGCACAAGATCCCCTCCATCCTCGAATACAAGAGCCCCACCACGCTGGAGACGCCGCCCATCGAGACCATCCTGGTGGAGACCGACGACCCCGAGGGTCCCTTCGGCGCCAAGGAGGCGGGCCAGGGGCCGCTGCTGCCGGTGATCCCGGCCGTTGCCAACGCGGTGTTCGATGCGGTGGGGGTGCGCATTCACGAGATCCCCATCACCCCGGACAAGATCCTGCGCGCGCTGGACCAGCGCCTCAAGGACCCCACGGTGCCGGACTTCGCGTTTCCCACGCCCATCCGCTGGACGCCGGGGCAGGGGGTCGAGGTGCCCCAGAAGAGCTGAGAGAGTTGAGAGTGGGCTGATGCTGCGACTTCCCGATTTCACCTACATCCGGCCCCGCACCCTGGCGGAAGCGGCCGGCGTGCTCCAGGAGCTGGGGGCGGAGGCCATGGCCGTGGCCGGCGGCACCGACGTCTACCCCAAGATGAAGCGCGGGCAGTTCACGCCGCGCTACCTGGTGTCGCTGAGCGGGATCGAAGAGCACCTGGGCATCCGCCGGGAAGACGGGCGCGGGCTGTGGGTCGGCGCGGGCGAGACCCTGACCGCGGTGGCCGGACACGGCACGGTGCGCCGGGAGTTTCCCGCCCTGGCCGCGGCGGCGGGTCTGGTGTCGACGCTGCAACTCCGCAACGCCGGCACCATCGGCGGCAACCTGTTCGTGGACACCCGCTGCAACTACTACGACCAGTCGTTCTTCTGGCGCCAGGCCGTGGGCTTCTGCCTCAAGAAGGACGGGGACATCTGCCTGGTGGCGCCCAAGAGCCGCGTGTGCCTCGCCATCTGCTCCTCGGACACCGCGCCGGTGCTGAGCAGCCTGGGCGCCGAGGCGGTGCTGGTGGGCGCCCAGGGCAGCCGCCAGGTTCCGCTGGAAACCCTTTACCGCGACGACGGCATCGACTACCTCGCCAAGCGGCCCGACGAGCTGCTGCAAGGGGTGTGGATCCCGGAGGCGTCGTTCGGCTGGCGCAACGTCTACCTCAAGCTGCGGCGCCGGGGCTCCTTCGACTTCCCCGTGCTGGGGGTTGCCGCGGCCATGCGGGTGGGAGCGGCGGGGAGCTGTGAGGCGGCCCGGATCGTGCTGACCGCGGTGGCGTCGGCGCCCAAGGTCGTGGAGGATGCGCCCCGGGTGCTTTGCGGCAAGCCCGTGGACGACGCGGCCATCGAGGAAGCGGCGGAGCTGGCCATGCGCGTGTCCCATCCACTGGACAACGCGGACATGGATTACTGGTATCGCAAGCGCATGACCCGCGTGTACGTGACGCGCGCGCTGCGGCAACTCGCGGAGGCCGGCGTGACGACCGCCGGCCCGGATGCGGCCCCCGTTTGACCGGGCCGGAAAGGGAAGCCATGGCGGTACCCGCTGAACTGGAAGCACGGCTGCGAAGCCTGGAGAATCACCTGCGCGCGGAGAACCCCGTGTTGCTGGGCGCGGTGCAGAGCTTTCGCCGGCTCGACGGCATCGCCCGCGGGTTGGGATTGCTGGGCGAGAAGGAGTCCTACGCCACGCGCATCCCGTGGTGGCCGCTGGTGGCGGTGTTGGGCACCTTTTCGTCCGGAAAGTCCACCTTCATCAACGACTTTCTCGATCGACGGGTGCAGGTGACGGGCAACCAGGCGGTGGACGATCGTTTCTCGGTGCTGTGTTTCGGCACCGAACCGGACGTACGGGTGCTTCCCGGAGTGGCGCTGGACGCCGACCCGCGCTTCCCGTTCTACAAGATGAGCCGGGCCATCGAGGAGATCAGCCCGGGGGAGGGCAGCCGCATCGACGCCTACCTCCAGCTCAAGACCTGTCCCGGCGAGGTGTTGCGCGGCAGGATCCTCATCGACTCGCCGGGCTTCGACGCGGACCAGCAGCGCACCGCCACCTTGCGCATCACGGACCGCATCATCGATCTGGCGGACCTGGTGCTGGTGTTCTTCGACGCGCGCCATCCGGAGCCCGGCGCCATGCAGGACACCTTGCAGCACCTGGTGGGTGAGACCATTCACCGGACGGATTCGAGCAAGTTCCTGTACATCCTCAACCAGATGGACCATACGGCACGCGAGAACAACCCCGAGGACATCGTCGGGTCGTGGCAGCGGGCGCTGTCGCAGAAGGGGCTCACCGCGGGGCGGTTCTACTGCATCTACAGTCCCAGCGCCGCCGTCGTCATCGAGGATGACGGTCTGCGCGGGCGTTTCGAGGGGAAGCGGGACGCGGATCTCGCGGAGATACACGGACGCGTGCGCCAGGTGGGAGTGGACCGCTGCTACCGCATCATGGGCGTCCTCGAGCACACCGCGCGCGACATCGAGTTGCGCCTGGTGCCGAGGCTCCAGGAGATGATCACCGACTGGCGCCGCCAGGTCCGGCGCTGGGACGGCATCGCCTTCGCCGTGCTCTTGGCCGTGGTGCTGGGGTGGGCGGTCTGGAAAGGCGAATGGAGTGCGTACTGGGCGGTGCTCTCAGGGGCGTCGGCGTGGATCTACGGGGTCCTGGCGGTGGCGGCCCTGGTCGCCGGCTATGTCCACCATACCGTCCGGCGATTGGCCGCCCGGCGGGTATTGCGAACGCTCCGGCGCTTGCTGGGCGCCGACCGCGATACCGAGGTGCTCGACGCCCTCACCGCGGCATTCAACGGGAACATGCGCCTCTGGCGCAACGTGTTCTCCGCGCGTCCGGCCGGCTGGAATGACGCCACCCGGCAGGAACTCTCCCAAGTGATCGCCGAAGCCAACGGCTACGTGCAGACCCTCAACGACCAGTTCACCAACCCCGGCGGCCAGACCGCAGCCGTACCGGCGGTGTCCCCGCCGGACCCGCCCGCGGAGGCGTCCGGATAATCGACGGACGGGCGCGCTACGACTTGTCCGAGGCCGCTGCCAGTGGAACCTCCCTAGGCAGGTCCCCCTGTCCAGGGGAGCCGAAGTCCCGGCCCACGATGCCCGAGGAGACGATGAACTTGAACGCCTCCTCGATATTGTAGTCGGTGTCGATGACTTCGTTCTCGGGCACCAGCACCAGGAAGCCGGAGGTCGGGTTCGGCGTGGTGGGGATGAAGACGGCCAGCAGGGTGTCCGCGGAGGAGAGGTTGAACGTGTCGGGCCGGGGCGTGGCCACGAGCCCCATCATCCAGGTCCCCTTTCTGGGGTACTCGAGCAGCACCACGCGCTGGAAGGTCCGCCGGGGGCCGTGGAGCGTCTCCACCAACTGTTTCACGGCACCGTAGATGGTGCTGACCAGCGGCAGGCGCATGACCAGTTGGTTGACCGCGGCCAGGATGCGGCGGCCGACGATGTTGGTGCCGAACACCCCGACGAGGAAGATCAGCCCCAGGACGATGAGCAGGTTGATGAACGGGATCAGCGGTGTCAGCCAGTGAAGGCTATCCATGCCGAATACCGACAGGGCCCATCTGAGGATCGGCGTGCCCGAGTTGCTCAGCAGATTGAACAGGAACGCGATCAGCAGGTACGTCACGAAGAGGGGGATCAGGATCAGCACCCCCGTGATCATGGCGTTTCGCAGAAAATGAGGTTTCCTCGCTTGCATGAATACTGTTTAGGCGCGTGTATTGGGAAAAAGGATACGTGAACCCCCCCGCCGTGGCAAGGGCCTTCGGACGGGCTCCCACGCAGTGTTGACAGTTTCGCCTAAGTCGTTATACAGTCGGCGGAATCCCTGCCCGTTTTCGCAGCACAGGAGTACGAGACTTGACGTTTTTGGACGACACCACCGAAACTTTCGAGCATCCTCTGTCCGGGCCGCTGGGCGGAAGCGCGCGCGACGACATCGTCGCGGGGCTTGAAGAGCAGCGGCCGGAAGGCTCCTTCGACCTGTCCGACTACGAGGCGGTGATCGGCGGGGAGCGCATGGACGAGATCAAACGGCTGGCGGAGCCGTTGACGGGACGCACCTGGGTCAACGTCAACTCCGCCTCCGTGGGCGGCGGCGTCGCCGAGATGCTGCGCAGCGCCGTTCCCTTCGCTCAGGCGCTGGGGCTGAGTGCTCGCTGGTGCACCATCCGCGGCAATGACGCATTCTTCCAGGTCACCAAGAAGTTCCACAACCTGCTCCAGGGGGCGGACGGACCGATTACCCTGGATGAGATTTTCGGGGCCTACCTCGATACCATCGAGGAGAACGCCCGCGATGCGTTCATCGCCGCGGACCTCACCGTCCTGCACGACCCGCAGCCGGCGGCCATGATCATGAACGCGCCGATTCTGGGCAAGGCACTATGGCGCTGCCACATCGACACCTCGATCCCCAACAAGGCGGTGTGGCGCTTTCTCCTGCCGTATATCAATCAGTACGACGGCGCCATTTTCACCACGCGCGAGTTCGTGGGGCCGGGGCTCAAGGTCCCCGTGTACGAGATCATGCCTTGCATCGACCCACTGGCGCCGAAGAACCGGCAGTACACCCGGTCCGAGGCGCTGGACATCCTCCAGCCGCTGTTCACGGCCGACGACGTGGACCCCGAAAGGCCCATCTTCGCGGCAATCTCCCGCTGCGACCGCCACAAGAACCAGGGGACCATACTGAAGGCGTTCTCGCGGCTGGTCGAGGAACGGCCGCGCGGCCCGAAACCCTACCTGCTCTTCATCGGCAACACCGCCACCGACGACCCGGAAGGAGAAGCGGTGCTGAACGAGTTGCGGCAGCAGGCCGGAGACAGCGCGGACGTCCGGTTCTGGGTCAACGTGGAGGACAACGACCGGGTCGTGGGCGCCCTGATGCGCATCGCCCGGGGGTTCGTGCACGTTTCGACCCGCGAGGGCTTCGGGCTGGTGGTGGCGGAGGCCCTGTGGCAGGGTGCGCCGGTCATCGGCTCTCGCGTGGGCGGCATCCAGCGCCAAATCATCGACGGGGTCACGGGCCATCTCGTGGAGCCCCTCGATGCCGACGCCATCGCCGCGCGCATGGCGGCGGTGTTGGACGACGAAGACGCCGCGGCGGCTCTGGGACGGGAGGGGCGGGAGCATGTGCGGAGGAACTTCCTCCTTCCGGAGCTGGTGAAGCGTTACCTGATCCTCATGAGATACTACCTGGGCCGCACCGCGGACGTTCCGCCGTTCACGTATCGTGAAGTCGGCAACGGTGCGGACACGCGTGCGTGTTCTTCCGCGTGACGTGAACGTGTGACGCGTAGTTTCTTCTTTACAAGTTCGTAGAAGCGGCATATTATTAGTATCCTTGGTTCACAATCGCTCGACACCCCGGCCACCGGGGTGGGGAAGGGAGGGTTATGGCAGCGACAAAGACAGCGGCGAAGACCGCCCGAAAGACGGCGGCGAAGACAGCGACGAGGATGACCCAGGCACAGATCGTGTCCGATCTTGCGGCCAAATGCGATCTCAGCAAGACGGCGGCCAAGGACTTTCTGGACAACCTGGCAGCGCTCGCGGTCAAGGAGGTCAAGAAGAACGGGGTTTTCATCGTTCCGGGCATCGGCCGTCTCGTGAAGGACAGCCGCAAGGCTCGCTTGGGACGCAATCCCGCCACCGGCGAGACGATCAAGATTCCCGCCAAGCGGGTAGTCAAGTTTCGTGTCGCCAAGACCTGCAAGGACGCCATCGTACCGCCGAAAAAACCGCGGAGCTGATCCGCCCCAGGTTGGAGGTCATGGGAGGATGGCCTCCACACGGCGCGGTGTCCTGATGGACTTGGTGGACGTTGAATCATGGCGGGGGAGGCCAGACAGGGCAGGGTGCTGGCCCTCTACCACTTGAAGGGCGGGGTCGGCAAGACCACCGCCGCGGTCAATCTTGCGTATCTGAGTGCTGCTTCGGGTCTCAAGACCCTGATTTGCGATCTGGATCCGCAAAGTTCGACGACCTACTTCTTCCGCGTCAAGCCGGCGCTCAAGAACGCCCGGAAGGTACTCCTCAAGGGCGGCACGAGAGTGGCTGACAACATCAAGGGAACCGACTACGAAGGTCTGGATCTCTTGCCGGCGGATTGGTCCCACCGCCACCTGCCGTCCTTGCTGGGTCGCGTGAAGAAATCCAGAAGGCGGCTGAGAGGGGTGCTGGATCCGTTCCGTGGCGAGTACGACCTGATCATCCTGGATAGTCCGGCGACCGCGACCGTGTTGGCCGAGTGTATTTTCGTGGCCGCCGACATGCTGCTGGTTCCGGTGGTCCCGTCCACCCTCGCGGCCCGCGCTTACGCGAACCTGCGCCTCTTCCTGCGGCGCAAGGACTACGATGAAGCAAAGGTGTGGGCCTTCTTTTCCATGGTGGAGGCCCGCAAGAAGCTGCACCGCGCCACGATGCAGGCCATGCGGGAACAGTTCCCGCAATGGTTGCCGGCGGCGATCCCCTACAACGTGGACGTCGAGAGCATGGGACTCGCCCGCGCTCCGCTTCCGGTCCGTTCCCCAAGAGGCGCCGCGACCCGGTGTTTCCGCGAATTGTGGGAACAGGTCGCGGGACGCATGGATGGAGGCGACCCGGAAACGGACGCTTCGGCGCGCTCGGTTCCGGTACGCGAAATTCCACAATGAAGCCATCGGCCATCCCCGAACCCGTCGAACAGTTCTTCCTCATCCCGTCCGGCGCGGCGGGTCGGGGCGTGCTGCGTGACTTGCGCCGGACCTTTGCCCTGAGTGAGGACGGCCGCTCCAGCGTGGAAACGCAATACCATGACACGTTCGACGGGAGGCTCTTTGCCCGCGCCCGCGCGTTGCGGTTTTCCCAAGGGGAACTGTGCCTCGAATGCCTCGACCCGCCCGGGGAAGTGGCCCGCGCCGCCTTCACGGGCCCGCCGGATTTCGCCCACGAGCTTCCTCCGGGTGCGCTGCAAGACGCGCTACGGCCGCTCGCCGGGAATCGCGCGTTGCTACCGCTCTTCTCGCTCCGCGCGGACGTACTTGCTTGGCGTCTGACGAATCGGGAACAGAAGACGGTGTTGCGCGTGGCGCTTCTTGATGAGGCGGTGGCGGCCGGCGCGCGCTCCGAGCGGCTGGGATGCCGTGTGGCGGTCCGCCAGGTACGCGGCTACAAGAAGGCTTTTCGCGAGGTGTGCGAATGGTGGGCGCAACAGGGCATCAGGCCCGAGGGCCGCTTCCGCTTCCGTGGGGCACTCGAGGCGTTGGACCTGGACCCCGTGCGCACGGCGTCCCTGTCGCGGACTCCACTGACCGCCGCCATGCCCGCGAGCGACGCGGTTCGGGCCATGCTGCACGCTCAGTATCGGGTGGCGCGCGCTAACGAGGAGGGCATGCGCAACGATACGGACGCCGAGTTCCTGCACGACTTCCGGGTGGCCGTCCGCCGCGCCCGCTCTTTCCTGGGCCAGCTTCGCGATGTCTTCGATCCCGCGCCCGCGGCCGAGCTGAGGAAAAGCCTGTCGCGGCTGGGCCGGTCCACCAATGCCTTGCGCGACCTGGACGTGTACCTGGAACATCGGAAGGAATACCAGGCTCTGCTCAGCGATCCCCTGGCCGGCGATCTCGCGCCGCTGTTCGATCATGTCGCGCGGTCGCGGGCCGCGGCCCAGCGGGAGGTCACGGCGGTGATGCGCTCGGCCGCTTATCGCGATGCGCTGGAGCGCTGGCGGACGTGCGTCGAGGAGGAGGCAGGACTGCCCCCGGGCCGGCGCGGCGCGGAGCCCGTCGCGCAGGTGGTCGGCGCGCGCGTGGCGCGGCAGTGCCGGAGCGTCCTGGAGCAGGGCTATGCCATCCCGGATGACGCCGCGCCGGACGCGTTGCACTCCCTGCGCATCGAGTGCAAGCAACTCCGCTACCTGACGGAGATCCTCACGGAGCTGTCGCCCGAGGTCCGTGGCGTGGTGCCGCGCCTCAAGAAGCTTCAGGACGCGCTCGGGAGGATACAGGACCTGACCGTTCACGAGGCCCGGACACGGGACTTTGCCCGCGCCCTGTCCGAGGCGGGAGCCGACGCGGCGCCGCCGGCAATCGAGGTGCTGGTGTCGCGCATGCGCGCGGAAAGGGACCAGGAGTGCGCCACGGTGCGAAGACTGTTCGTCAAGTTCAGCCGCAGCCTGCGCGAGACCGAGCCGCCGTACGCCTTGCTGCTGCCCTGGCTGCGGCCGTTGTAGCCGTCCCTCCGGATCGCGGTGCGCGGGCCGGCGGCGACCGCCGGTGGCCCCCGCCTATGGCTGCGTTGGATGCCGCGAAGGGAACATCGCCGCGCCGATGATGCCGGCCCCGTTGCCGAGGCGGGCGGCCTCCACCCGGCAGCCTACATCCTTGAGGTAAGGGAAGAACCTTTCGGGTCGCTTGCTGACCCCTCCTCCCAGGATGAACAGATCGACGCCCAGCAGGTACTCGACGTGGACCAGGTAGTCGTTGAGCCGCTTGCTCCATTTCTTCCAGCTCAGGCCCTTGCTCGTGCGGATGCTCGCCGCCGCTCGTTTCTCGGCGGGCTTGCCGCGCATCTCCAGGTGGCCCAACTCCGTGTCGGGCAGCAGGACACCGTCGCGGAAGACGGCGGAGCCGATGCCGGTGCCGAGGGTGACCACGAGCACGGTGCCGGCCACACCCTTGCCCGCGCCGAACTCGAACTCCGCCAGCCCGGCGGCGTCGGCGTCGTTGCCGATGGCCACGCTGGGCGCGTTCAGCTCGGTCTCGAGCCGGCCGGCCAGGTCATAGCCGATCCAGGATGGGTCGAGGTTGGGCGCGCGCTGGACCCGGCCGCTCTTCACCAGGCCGGGGAACCCGCAGCCCACCGCGCCGCGCCATTGCAGTCGCCGCTGCAGTTCCTTGATGGTCTCCATGACCGCCGCCGGCGTCGCCGGTTGCGGCGTGGGCTGCCGCACGCGCTCCGTCGCCAGCTCTCCGCTCGCGGTATCCACCAGCGCCGCCTTGACGCCGGTGCCGCCGATGTCGATGCCCATGACCCTGTCTGCTTCGCTCATCGTCTCCTCGTTGCCGCGCACGTGAAGTCTACGGCTTCATCATCATGGACCCCCCGCCACAATTCAACACCCGGCGTCACCTTGCCGGAGACGGAAAATCCTGCACATATTGGTCCACGGATTTTGTGACGCCCATGCTCCACGTTCTCACCAGCCTGGTGGCCGTCCTGGCCGTTACGGTGGCCACGGTCTCCGTGTTCCACAAACTGAGGCTTCCCGCGGTCATCGGCTATCTTGCGGTGGGCGTGGTCATGGGCCCCCACGGCCTCGGCGTCATCGGCCACGGGGAGGCGCTCGAGCTTCTGGCCGAGATCGGCATCGTGCTGCTGCTCTTCTCCATCGGCCTGGAATTCTCCTTCGAGCGGTTTCTCGCCGTCAAGGGGCCGATCATCACGGGCGGCCTGCTGCAGGTGGGCCTCACGGCCCTGGCCGTGACCGCGGTGGGCGTGCATCTGGGCTATCCCGTGCGCATCAGCCTCTTCTTCGGCATGCTGGCGTCCCTGAGCAGCACCGCCATCGTGCTCAAGATCCTGAGCGACCGCGACGAGTTGTCGGCCCTTCACGGCCGGCTCGCCATCGGCACCCTCCTGCTCCAGGACATCATCGCCGTGCCCATGATGCTGTCGGTGCCGGTGCTGGGCGAGACCGACACGGTTTCCTACCAGGTGGTGGCCCTCACCCTGGGAAAGGCGATCCTGGCCGTGTTCCTGATCTTCACGGCGTCGCGCTTCGTGGTGCCGTGGTTCATGCACCAGGTGGCGCGCTTGCGGAACCAGGAGGTCTTTGTCCTGTTCGTGCTGCTCATCTGCCTCGGCACCGCGTGGGCGGCGTTCCAGACCGGCATTTCCCTGGCCTTGGGGGCGTTCATCGCCGGTCTCCTGATCTCCGATTCGGAATACAGTCACCAGGTGATCGCAGACATCCACCCGCTGCGTGACACCTTCGCCGGCATTTTCTTCATCTCCATCGGCATGCAGGTGGATGTCCACTTCGTGAGCGAGGAACTCGCCGTGATCGCCGGCGCGTTGCTGCTGCTGGTCTTCATCAAGGGCGGCCTCATCACCGCCATCTTCGCGGTCCTGCAGCGCTCGTTCCGGCTCGGCCTGATGTTGGGTCTGGCGCTGGCCCAGGTGGGCGAGTTCTCGCTCATCCTGGCGCGCATGGGCGGCGCGTTCGAGCTCCTCTCGCCGGCCCAGGAGCAGATGTTCCTGGCCGTCGCGATCCTCAGCATGCTGGCGACCCCGCTGCTGATCCTTGGGGGGAGCCGCTTGGGCATGGCGCTGCACGGCGGCGCCGGGGGATCCGAGGAGCCGCCCGAAGGCGCCATGGCGGGGCACGTCATCATCGTGGGCTACGGACTCAACGGCCGGAATCTGGCGCGGGTGTTGCGCGAGGTGGACATCCCCCACAGGATCCTGGAGCTCGATCCCCGGATGGCGCGCCGGGCAGGGGCCGCGGGCGAAAGCATCGAGTTCGGCGACGCCACGCGTCCGGCGGTGCTGAGCGGCATGGGCGTGGAGCGGGCGCGCGTGCTGGTGGTGGCCATCAGCGACCCGGTGGCGACGTCGCGCATCGTCGCCCACGCGCGGCGGTTGCATCCCAACCTCTACATCATCGTACGGACACGCTACGTGGTCGAGATCCCGCACCTTACGCGCCTGGGCGCCAACGAGGTCATCCCGGAGGAGTTCGAGACCTCGGTGGAGATATTCGCCCGGGTCCTCCAGGAGTACCATGTGCCGCGCAACGTCATCACCCTCCAGGTGGAGATGGTGCGCCGGGAGGGGTACGGCATGTTGCGGGGACTGCGCCTGGAGGACAAGAGTCTGGCCCGGTTCAACCAGTTCCTCACCGGAGCCACCGCCGACACGTTCCTGGTGCAGGAGGAGGCGCCGGGCGCGTCCATGACCATCGGGGAGTTGAAGCAACACTTCCAGGGGCGCACCAGCGTCCTGGCGCTGGTGCGGGACGGCGTCTCCGTGGAGAGCCCTTCCATGGACTACCGTCTGCGCCCCGGCGACATCCTGGTGCTGCTGGGGAGCCATGCGGACCTCGACCACGCCGTGCAACTGCTGACGGCGCCGCGGGAGGACGAGTCGCTGGAACCGTAAGGCCCGCGCACCCGCGACGGCAATGCACGAAGGGGCGAGGACTCTGTGTCCTCGCCCCTTCGTGCGTTGCCTCGACGGAGGATGGTTGGGGCGGCCTTTCGGTCGCCCCAACCCGAGTTCGTCCGTCTACGTTCGATGGTGCGGTTTCCTAGATGTCGTAGTACAGGGCGAACTCGTAGGGGTGCGGCCGGAGCCGCATGGGATCCACCTCGTTCGTACGCTTGTAGTCGATCCACGTCTCGACCACGTCCCGGGTGAAGACGTCGCCCTTCAACAGGAAGGCATGGTCCTTCTCCAGGGCGTCCAGCGACTCGTCCAGGCTGCCGGGCAGGGACTCGACCTGGGCGGCCTCCTCCGGTGCCAGGTCGTACAGGTTCTTGTCCAGCGGCTTGGGCGGCTCGATCTTGTTGGCGACGCCGTCGAGCCCGGCCATCAGCATGGCCGGGAAGGCGTAGTAGGGGTTGCAGCTCGGGTCCGGGCTGCGGAACTCCAGGCGCCGGGCCTTCTCGCTGGTGGAGTAGGTCGGGATGCGCACGGCCGCGCTGCGGTTGCGCTGCGAGTACATGAGATTGATGGGCGCCTCGTAGCCCGGCACCAGCCGCCGGTAGGAGTTGGTGGTGGGGGCGATGAAGGCGCACAGGGCGGCGGCGTGCTTCAGCAGCCCGCCGATGTAGTAGCGCGCGGTGTCGCTCAGCAGCGCGTAGTTCTTGGCGTCGTAGAAAACGTTCTTCTTGTTCTTCCACAGGCTCTGGTGGGTATGCATGCCCGAGCCGTTGTCCTGGAAGATGGGCTTCGGCATCATGGTCACGGTCTTGCCGTTGCGCAGGCCGACGTTCTTGACGATGTACTTGTACTTCAGCACCTGGTCCGCCATGGCGGTCAGCGGGCCGAAACGCATGTCGATCTCGGACTGTCCGGCGGTTCCCACCTCGTGGTGATGGACCTCGCACACGATGCCGCAGGACTCCAGCGTCTTGACCATCTCGGAGCGGATGTCCTGCAGGCTGTCCATGGGCGGCACCGGGAAGTACCCTTGCTTGTAGCGCGGCTTGTACCCCAGGTTCGGCTTGTCGCCGTCGCCCGAGTTCCAGTACCCTTCCTCGGAGTCGATGTAGTAGAAGCCGTAGTTGTAGCTCTGGTCGAAGCGGACGTTGTCGAGGATGTAGAACTCGATCTCCGGCCCCCAGTAGCTCGTGTCGGCGATGCCGGTGGACTTGAGGTACGCCTCGGCCTTCTGCGCGACGTAGCGCGGGTCGCGGCTGTAGGGCTGGCCGGTGAGCGGGTCCTTGATGTTGCACACCAGGTTCAGGGTGGGCAGCGCCGTGAACGGGTCCATGAAGGCGGTGTCCGGATCCGGGAACAGCAACATGTCGGATTCGTCGATGGTCTGGAACCCGCGGATGCTGGAGCCGTCGAAGCCGATGCCGTTCTCGAACAGATCGGTGTCGAACTCGTTGGTGGAGATCGAGAAGTGCTGCCACAATCCGGGCAGGTCGCAGAAGCGCAGATCGACGATCTCCGCGCCGTTCTTCTTTGCAAACTCGAGCACTTGTTTCGCTGTCATGGGGTACTTCCTTTCAAACGGATTTGACGACAATTCCCTTGGTTCAATGCAAACCCCGTGCCAAGCTCACCTCCCGTCGATTGGGTGCGTATTCGCCGAACAGGGCAGGGGTTCGCGTGTTCGACAGGTGGCCGGCGGGCCGCACCGTGCACAGTTTTCGTTCAGCAGTTGCCCATCGATTGAGCATGCCAAGTCGCCCGAGCAGCCTCCCGGTCATTCAGTTGCTGCGGATGTTCCCGGAGGATACGACAACCGGAAAATGAACAAGCGACGAGATTGAAATGATTTCCTGGGACGATCCGAAGCGCGATCATGGTGACGCTCAGCAAGACTTTGCGGTTATCGTCGCGGATGTTGAATCGCGCCACCTGCCGAAACCGGGCAGTAGTGGTGATCGCCAAATCACGATCCGAAACCCGAACAGGAAGTACCTGCCCCGGACAGTGTATGTCGGCAAGCGCAGTAATCCGCGGCATCATCCGGCGGGACAGCCGTGGTACATTGAATGGGAAGTGCCTGGCACATCCCCGAGAGCGCAACGTACTCCCAGGTTCTGCCTGACCGACCGTGCGGCCGTGGTTTCCTGGCTCCAGCTCAGCGGCTTCTAGCCCGTGCACGTGGGCTGGTCAGGCGCATAATTCCCGAATTGAAACCGAGCACCTCCATTTGATCCAACGTTGTCCGGCCTGGGGCTTACGTCAGCACCGAAGGCACACCATGGGTTCCGTTGCCGACAAGATCGCGAAGAAGATTCTCTCGTCCCGCGGGTCGAAGGTCGTCGATCTGGCGAGCTGGCGGGAGGGCAGGAAGATGGCCCTCGAAGCCGGTTTAGGCGACGACGGCCGGGCCCTCGGCAAGCTCGCGGGCCATGACCCTTGCCACGCCCTGTACGTTGTCGCGCAGAACGTCGCCTCCCTCATGGCCGAAACCATTTCCGGGTTGAGAGAAGCGAAGGGTTACGTGAGGATCGTCGGCGGCGCCGAGGACGAATACATGCCGGGCGGGCCGCCGATGAGCCCGTTGACCGTCAGCTATTTCACGATGTGGGCGCTGTTCGACGTCGGGTTCGGCAGCAGCCGGGAAACCATGGGCAGCTGCATTCTGCGCATCGCGTCCGAGTTCGATTGCCCGTCCTGGCTGGTGGACGGCGTCGAGCGGATGCAGCAGTCGAGGATGGGGTTCTACGTGCATTGCGGCAGCGAGGGCGAGGGG